>JAFALP010000430.1 GCA_019234175.1 Actinomycetota bacterium
GGACCGACACCGTGAACGTCGCCAGCGCACGCTGCCCGTCGAGCACCTGAACCGTCACGCCGGCGCTGCCGCTGTCGTCGGACACCGCGTACTGGAGATCCACCACCCGGCCGCGCCTCCCGCTCTCGGGGAACGCCACCACCTGCGGCGGGAGCACGTCCACGTAGCGCAGCAGGTGCGCGGCGTCGAGGCGCTCCACGGCGGTGGTCGCGCTTCCGGCCCCCGCCAGGGCGCGGGCCAGCGCACCGGTCGGGCGGCCGTGGTCGTAGACCCCGATCCCGTCCGGCATGACGACGACGAGCACGCCTGAGTAGGAGAACCGGAGCTCGAGCCCGAGGAAGCGCGCGTATGCGCCCGGCCTGCCGTAGAGGCTCGTGACCGAGCCGAGGTCGCTCGGGCGGCCGATCACGGCCACCTTCACCCGGTTCCCGCCCACGTTCGCCGCCGCCACCGCCTTCGTCAAGGCAGCCGGAGCCGCCGTGGAGACGAAGAGATTCGCCCCCGGAAGGACGTCGCTGGCGGGGTCGCCGTCCGCCCGGGCGACCGGCGCGGCGAGGAGGACAGCCGATGCGACTGCTTGCATAACAAGCAATCTGTTGCATAATATTCCTGACATGCCGACTGCAGCAATCCTCGGGGCCTCGGGCTACGCGGGTCAAGAGACCCTCGACCGCCTGCTCCGCCACCCCGACCTCGAGGTGGTCGCCCTCGGCTCGGACTCGCTCGCGGGCGAGACCGCGGCCGCGCTCGACGTCCGCCTGAACGGCTCGCTGCCGCGCTTCGTCCCGAACGAGGACGCGCTGGCCGCCGGCGCCGACGTGATCTTCCTCTGCCTGTCGCACGAGCGCTCCGCCGCCGTCGAGCCGCCGGACGACGCCGTCGTCGTCGACCTCTCCGGTGCGCATCGCCTGGCCGATCCGGCCGTCGCCCACCGGTGGTACTCGGTCGCGCCGGGCGCATGGAGCTACGGCCTGCCCGAGCTCTTCCCGCCCGCGGGCACGCTCGTCGCCAACCCCGGCTGCTACGCGACCGCCGCGCTGCTCGCGCTCGTCCCGCTCGCCGGCGCCGTCGACCCGGCCACCGTCGTCGTGGACGCGAAGTCCGGCGTCTCCGGCGCGGGCCGCGAGCTGAAGTCGAGCTCGCACGCCGGATTCGTCCTCGAGAACTTCTCCCCGTATGCGATCGGCGCGCATCGCCATGCGCCAGAGATCGCGCAGCAGCTCGGCTTCTCCGTCTGCTTCGTCCCGCACCTGCTCCCGGTGCGCCGCGGCCTGCTCGCCACCTGCTACGTGCAGACCGGCGAGGACGCGCGCGCGCTGCTCGAGGACGCATATGCGACGAGCGACCTCGTGCGCGTCCTGCCCGAGGGCGTCACGCCCGAGCTGGCGCGCGTGCAGGGAACCGACGCCGCCGAGATCGGCGTGTTCGAGGACGGCGCCACCGGGACGACCATCGTCGTCTGCGCGCTCGACAACCTCGGCAAGGGCGCCGCCGGCCAGGCGGTGCAGAACGCGAACCTCCTGCTCGGCCTGGACGAGTCCGCCGGCCTGCGCCTCTCCGGAGTGCTCGTATGAGCGTCACCGCCGCCAAGGGCTTCGTCGCCGGCGCCGTGCCCGCGGGCATCCGCAAGCAGGACCGGCTCGACCTCGCGCTCGTGCACTCGATCGTGCCCGCGACCGGCGCCGGCATGTTCACCGCCAACCGCGTGCAGGCCGCTCCCGTCGTCGTCTCGCGCGAGCACCTCGAGACCGCGCAGCCGCAGGCGGTCGTCGCCAACTCCGGCAGCGCCAACGCGGCCACGGGCGACCAGGGCCTCGCCGCCGCGCGCGCGATGACGGAGAAGACCGCGGCGAAGCTCGGGCTCGACCCCGAGCAGGTGCTCGTCCTCTCCACCGGCGTCATCGGCCAGCAGCTCCCGCTCGACGCCGTGCTCGCCGGGATCGACGCAATCGAGCTCGGCGACGGCGGTGACGACGCTGCGCACGCGATCATGACCACCGACACGCACGCGAAGCAGTCGGTCGTGCAGATGGGCGGCTTCACCGTCGGCGGCATGTCGAAGGGCTCGGGGATGATCCATCCCTGTCTCGCGACGATGCTCGCGGTCGTCACCACCGACTATTCGCTCGAGCCGGGCGAGGCGATGGAGTTCCTCCGCCCCGCCGTCGACGCCAGCTTCAACGCCATCTCGGTGGACGGCGAGTGCTCGACGAACGACACGGTGCTGCTGCTCGCGAACGGCGCCAGCGGCGCGACGCGCGACGACGACGCGTTCGCGGCTGCGCTGCGCACCGTCTGCGGCGAGCTCGCGAAGCAGATCGTCGCGGACGGCGAGGGCGCGACCGTGCTCGCCGAGATCGCCGTGCGCGGCGCAGCGAGCGCGAGCGAGGCGCGGGCGATCGCCGAGCG
>JAFALP010000434.1 GCA_019234175.1 Actinomycetota bacterium
AGTCGAGCACCCAGCCCGCCCAGGCCTTGCAGAAGTCGCGATAGGCCTGGCTGTTGAGGCAGGCCGCCGCGACCCGTCGCCCGTCGTCGAGCACCTGACACGCCTCCGGATGAAGCCCGACCCAGCGGCTCTCCGCCTCGCCGCCGAACGTGCGACCGAGACCCCACGGGCTCACCTGCACCGTCAGCCCCGCGTCGTGCGAGGCGGCGACGATGTCGGCGAACGTCTGCCGGTAGTAGGCGAGGTCGTTCTCCGAGAACGTGTGCAGCACCCCGGTGTATCCGCGTGCGGCGAGGTCGGCCATGTCGCGCCGCACATGCCGGAGGATCCGGACGCCGAAGTACGAGCAGCCGCTCATATGGTCAGTACCACTCACCCGCGCACCGCCCCTGCGGTCAGACCGAAGGCGATCCGGCGCTGGATGAGCAGGAAGAAGATCACCACGGGGATGGCGGTCAGGGTCGACGCCGCCATGAGCGCGCCCCAGTCGGTCTGCCGGCTCGTCCCGAGGAAGTACGAGAGCCAGACGGTGATCGTCTGCTTCGAGCCGTCGTTCAGCAGCACGCGCGCGAAGATGTACTCGTTCCAGCTGGTGATGAACGCGAAGACCGACGTCGCCACGAGCCCCGGTGCGACGAGCGGGAGCAGGATCCTCGTGAAGGCGCCGAAGCGCGTGCTGCCGTCCACCATCGCGGCTTCCTCGAGCTCCTTCGGGATCCCGATGATGAACCCGCGCAGCGTCCAGACCGAGAACGGAAGCGCGCCGGTGAGATACACGAGGATCACACCGGTGAGCGTGTTCACCTCGTGGAAGCGCGCGAGCACGACGTAGAGCGGGATGATCAGACCGGCACCCGGAAGCATCTGCACCCCGATGACGAGGATGATGAAGAGCTTGCGGCCGGTGAACCGGTACTTCGAGAGCGCGACCGCGGCGAGGAACGCGAGGACCATCGCGATGCCGACGGTGAACACCACGACGATGATGCTGTTCTTCACGTCCGCCCAGAAGTAGGGCTTGTCGAGCGCGTCGCGGAAGTGGCGCAGCGTCGGATGGGTCGGGAACCACGTCGGCGTGAGCGCGTTGATCTGATCGTCGGTCTTGAACGCGGTGGAGACCATCCAGAAGACGGGGAAGACGGCGACGACGAAGACGAGGAGCCCTACGGCGTTCCAGCCGGTCCTGCGCGCGGCGCGGCGGTTCACGTGACCTCACCGATCCTGATCATGCGGCGCACGTACACGACGCTCAGCGCCGCGACGATGACGAGCATGAGGATGGAGATGGCGGCGCCGCGGCCGAAGTTCGCGCTGACATAGCCCTGCTCGAACAGGTAGATGCCCATCAGATAGTTGCCGGTGGTGATGTGCGGCTGGCCGATGAGCAGGTACGGCTGTGTGAAGACGCCGAAGTCCCACAGGATGGACAGGCTGGTGAGGATGAGGAGCACCGGCGTGATCACCGGGACGGTCACGTCCTTGAAGACGCGCCACGAACGCGCCCCGTCGATCTCCGCTGCCTCGACGAGCTCGCGCGGGACCTGGGACAGGGCCGCGTAGACGGTGATGACGACGAACGGCAGCGCTCCCCAGACGATGAGCGTCGTCACCATCGAGAGCTGCGAAAACGGGCTCGTGTACCAGTTGTGCTGGAAGTAGTTGCCGAAGTGGAGCTCGGTGAGCACGTAGTTGAGGACGCCGTTCTGCACGTTCGTCATCCAGTTCCACACCTGAACGGCGACCACGGGCGGCATCGACCAGACGAGCACGAGGCCGGCGGTGACGAGGAGCCGCACCCATGTCGAGATCTGGACGAGCAGGAGCGCGATCAGCGTTCCGATCACCATCGTCAGCCCGACGTTCGCGGCCGCGAAGACGATCGTGCGCACGAGCGTGTGCCAGAAGACGCTGTCGTGGAGGACGCTTCCGAAGTTCTTCAGCCCGATGTAGACGCCCTTGTGCTGGATCAGCTCGAACAGGCCGTAGCGGTCGAGCGAGAGCCGGACGAGGCTGTAGAGCGGGTAGCCGAGGATCGCTCCCATCACCACGACGACGGGCGCGACCAGGGCGTACGGCACCGCGCCGCGGCCGAGGCGGCGCATGGAGAGCGGACGCTGCCGGGACCACTTGGTCGTGGTCCCGGCAGCAGTCGCCATCTCGTTCAGCCCAGCCGTCCGGCTAGGACTGGTTGAGCGTGTAGGCGATGTTGGCGCTCGCGGTCGAGGCCGCCTGGGCCACCGACAGCTTCCCGGTCAGGATCTGCGCCAGCATCGTGCGGAGGATGTTGCCGTTCTCGACGTCGACCCAGTGCTTCGCCTGCGGAACGAACCAGCTTCGCGCGGCGGCACGGGCATTGACGGTGTTCGCGAGCAGGTTGGTGGCGTTGGGGATGTTGCCCTTCGCCTGCAGCGACTGCTCGTTCGACGTGTTCGTGAAGTCGGAGATCCACTGGACCGCCTGCGCCTTCTGGCCGCTCTGCGCCGGAACGGCGAGGTCGGAGCCGCCGAGGAAGCCCGGGATTGGCTTGCCGGCCGTGTGGCTCGGCATCACGAACTGTGCGGTGACGTTCTTGTACTTCGTGCCGGTGCAGCAGCTGAACCACGCCGGCCCGAGGATCGCGGCCGTGAGGCCCTGGGAGTACACGGTGTACGGGGCGGGATTCGCCTCGTCCAACGTCGCCGCCGACTTCTGGGCGACCGTGTCGAAGAAGTTCTTGTACGCGGTCAGTCCAGCGATCGACTGCGGGGAGTCGAGCGTGCCGACCCACTTGTGCGCGTGGGTGGTCGCGATCGATCCGCCGTAGTCGAACACCCAGTCGAGGGCGCTGTACCAGTCGGTGCCTGCCAGGTACATCGGCGTGAATCCTTTCACGCCCTTCTCCATGTTGGCGACCTTGGCCAGGTCGGCGGTCAGCTGCGCGATGCTCGTCGGGGACGACGTGATCCCGGCCTTCTTGAAGAGGTCGGACCGGTAGGTGACGACGCGCGAGCCGGCGTAGTACGGGACGCCGTACAGCTTGCCGCCGTACATCCCCGACTTCGCGAGCCCGGCGAGCCAAGTCCCGGAGTTCTGGAACTCACCCTTGCTTCCGGTGAGGTCGGCGAACGCGCCGGACGCCATGTACGCCGTCATCTCGGTGTTGCCCATCTCGATGACGTCGGGCGTGTCGTTGCCGGCGATGGTCGCGTCGAACTTCTGGAGGTGGTCACCCCAGTTCTGGTACTGGACATCCACCGTCCAGCCGGGGTTCTGCTGCTGGAACTGCTGGTTGGCCGCAGCGACGACGTCCGGCCAACCGGACTGAGCGTCGACCTGAAGCCAGACCGTGAGCTTGTTGGCCTGCGCGCGCCCGGACGACGCGCCCGCGGTCGCCGCCATGGCGCCGAGCGCGACGGCGAGAGCGGCCGCCACGACAACTCGTAGTCTCATGCAAGTCTCCTCGAGCCGTCGACGCCCCTCGCGGTGTGGCCCTTCGGTGCGTCGATTGGTCTATACCAGTTGGCCACGGGCGGACACTTGCACACCAGACCAACCGTGTCAACCCCAGACGTTCACCGTCTGGAAACCGCGTCAGCCCTGGGGCATCCGAAGCTCGGTGACGATGCGGTAGCGATCGCCGCGGTACACCGAGTGCACGAACTCGACCGTGCGGTCGCGCTGGTCGCGGCTCGTCCGCTCGAAGAGAAACGCGGGCGAATGGAGAGGGACGCCGAGCGCGGCCGACTCCTCCTCGTTCGTCACCGTCGGCTCGATGCCCTGGGTGCCGTGGACGACCCGGATCCCGTACCGCTCGTCCAGAAGGTCGTAGAGCGAGCCGGCGAGGTCCTTCCCCGTCAGCCCCGGGACGAGCCCCTTGGGGAGATGGAGGGTCTCGATCGCCATCGTCTCCCCGTCCGCGAGCCGAAGCCGCTTGATCACGAGGATTTCCTCGGACGGAGACACCTGCAGGAACCGGCCGAGGCGGGCGCCGGCGAGGATCGTCTCCATCGACAGCGTCTTGCTCCCCGGCGCCATTCCGCGCCGGCGCATGTCCTCGCTGAACGAGGTGATGGTCAGCTCCTGGGAGATCTTGGGCTGCTGGACGTACGTCCCGGATCCGCGCCGCCGGACGAGATACCCCTCTCGGGCGAGGTCGTCGAGGGCGGCGCGGACCGTCAATCGGGACACACCAAGGTCGGCGCTCAGCTGCCGCTCGGAGGGAATGGCGGTGCCGATGCCGAGCCGTTGGATGAGGTCGAGCACCTGCTGGCGGGTGGCGCTCTGCTTCGTCACCTTCTGGGCGCTCATCGCCGGCCGACTATAGCCCACTGGTCCGAAATTGGTCAATGCCATTGCCAAATCGATCGGCAGGCGGTATAGACTGCCCTCTCGTGGCCGGAATCTCGCTCGAGCACGTGAGCAAGGTCTTCGCGGGCGGCGTCACTGCCGTCGACGACGTCTCCCTCGACATTGCGAGCGGCGAGTTCCTCGTCCTCGTCGGGCCGTCGGGCTGCGGGAAGTCCACCCTCCTTCGCATGATCGCGGGCCTGGAGGACGCCACCGGCGGCACGATCAGCATCGACGGGCGGGACGTGACCGACCTGCCGCCGCGCGCGCGCGACATCGCCATGGTGTTCCAGAGCTACGCGCTCTACCCGCACATGAGCGTGCGCGAGAACCTCGGCTATGGGCTGAAGGTGCGCAAGACGCCGAAGCAGGAAGCGGGGAAGCGCGTCGAGGAGGTGGCGAAGCTCCTCGGCCTCGACGAGATGCTCGAGCGGAAGCCGGCAGCCCTGTCCGGCGGCCAGCGGCAGCGCGTGGCGATGGGCCGCGCGATCGTGCGCGAGCCGAAGGCGTTTCTCATGGACGAGCCGCTCTCGAACCTCGACGCCAAGCTCCGCGTCAGCATGCGGGCGCAGCTCGCCAGCCTCCATGCTCGGCTGCGGACGACGACGATCTACGTCACGCACGACCAGGTGGAGGCGATGACGCTCGGCCAGCGCGTGGCCGTCCTCCGCGACGGGCAGGTGCAGCAGGTGGACACGCCGCAGACGCTCTACGCGACGCCGGCCAATCTCTTCGTCGCCGCGTTCATCGGCTCGCCCGCCATGAATCTCGTCGAGGCGGAGGTCGCGGACGGCACCCTCTCGTTCGCCGGCTACGCCATCCCGGTACCCGCGACTGCACCGCGCGGCCCCGTCGTCGTCGGCATTCGTCCGGAGGCATTCGAGGATGCCGACTTCGCCGACGCGTCCCTGCCGCGCCTCGACGTCGTCGTCGAGGTGGTCGAGGAGCTCGGCGCCGAGACGCACGTGATTTTCCCCGTCGACGCCGCGCCGGTCGACGTGAGCGGCGCGCGCGAGGCCGACGAGGAGGAGGTCCTCATCGGCGACGCGCGCACGCACTTCACCGCGCGGGTCTCGCCGCAAACGAGCGCGCGGCCGGGCGCACCCTTCCGGATCGCCGTCGACCCGTCTCGTTTCCACTATTTCGACCGGGAAACCGGGGCCAGGTCCTCCGCTGCCACGGCGCCTGCGCTGGCTCGCGTCTAGCGTCGTCGCCGCCGCGGTCGCCGCCGGGCCGGCTGCGGCGTCGCCGAGCGGCGAGGTGATCGTCGCTCCGCTGCGCTCGGCGCCCACGCCGTCGTTTCTCGCGCGCATCTCCGCCGGCCAGATCGGCGGCGTCATCCTGCTCGGCAACGGATGGACGAGCCAGTCGCGGGTGACGGCGACGATCGCGCAGCTGCAGCAGGTCGCCTGCCGCCGCGACGACCCGCTCCTCATCGGCGTCGACCAGGAGGGCGGCCTCGTGCGCCGCTTCCCCTGGGCGCCGCCGACCGTTGCCGCGTCGGAGATGGCGACGGCGGCGATCGCGAGATCGCAGGCGGCCGGCGCTGCGGCCGCACTCCGCCAGGCCGGCGTCGGCGTCGACTTCGCGCCAGTCTCGGACACGATCTCGACGTCGAGGAGCTTCCTCGGCAGCCGGTCGTTCGGAAGCGATCCGTCCGTGGTCGCCACGCTGGCGGCGGCCTTCGTCCAGAGCCTCCAGGCGGGCGGTGTGGCCGCGACGGCGAAGCACTTCCCCGGTCTCGGCAGCGCCGTCGCCAACACCGACCAGTACGCGGTGAAGATCACCCGCAGCCGTGCGTTCCTGACGGCGCGCCTCGCTCCCTTCCGGGCGGCGATCGCCGCCGGGGCGCAGCTGGTGATGGTGTCGAACGCGTCCTATCCCGCGCTCGACCCGAGCGGCGTCCAGGCGGTGTTCTCCCATGCCATCGTCACCGGCCTGCTCCGCGACACGCTCGGATTCCAAGGCGTCGTCGTCACCGACTCGCTCTCGGCGACCTCGGTGGCGAGCGTGCCGGACCAGCCGGCGAAAGCGCTCGCGGCGGGGGTCGATCTCCTTCTCTACGGGACGACGAGCGCGAGCATCACCGGGTACGCGACGCTCGTCCACGACGCGGCGCACAGCGCGACGGTGCGCTCCGAGATCGCCGCCGCGATCACGCGCATCAAGGCGCTGAAAGCCTGGCTCGCCGCACGCGGCGCCGAGCCGACCTGCATGTAGCTAGACGCCGAGGCGGTCGAGCGTCGCCTCGTCGCGGCGCCAGCGCGGACGCACCTTGACGACGAGCTCGAGAAAGACGGGGTGGCCGAGCAGCGCCTCGATCTCCGGCCGCGCGCGCGTGCCGATCTCGCGGACGACGGCGCCGCCCTTCCCGACGACGATCTGCTTCTGCGACTCGGTCTCGACGAGGAGCAGCGCGCGGATCGCCTTGTCCTCCATTTCGTCGATCTCCACCGAGATCGCGTGCGGGACCTCGTCGCGCGTCAGCCACAGCGCCTTCTCGCGGATGAGCTCCGAGATCTGCGCCTCTTCCGAGAGATCCGTCCGCTGCTCCCGCGGGAAGTACAGCGGCCCTTCGGGCAGGAGCGCCACGAGCTCGTCGCGGAGCGCGTCGACGCCGTCGCCCGTCTTGGCGCTCACCGGATGGAGCGCGTGGAACTCGCCGAGCCTCGCCGCAGCGTTCATCTGCTCGGCGATGTGCCCGGGCTTGAGCCGGTCGACCTTGTTCAGCGCGATCACCACCGGCACGCCGAGCGAGAACACGCGCGAGGCGATGAAGCGGTCGCCGGCGCCGATGCGCTCGCGTGCCGAGAGCACGAACAGCACCGCCTCGACGTCCTCGAAGGACGCGTCGACCGTGTGCTGCATCCGTTCGGTGAGCGGGTCGCGCGGCCGCTGAAAGCCCGGCAGGTCGGCGAGCACGAGCTGATAGTCATCGCCGTTGGCGATGCCGAAGATGCGCCGCCTCGTCGTCTGCGGCTTGTCGGAGACGATCGCCACCTTGCGGCCGGCGAGCGCGTTCACGAGCGTCGACTTGCCGACGTTCGGGCGGCCGGCGACGGCCACGAAGCCGGACTTCACGCCGGCAGGTCCCAGCTGTCCGGCAGGAGCTCCGCCGGCGCGTACTCGGCGATCGTCCCGTCGGCGCGGCGGAACGAGACGCGCGCGACCTGCCACTCGTACAGCCACTGCCGGCAGCCGCCGCACGGCGAGGCGGTGATCCCGACGGCCGCGATCTCGGCCGGCCGGACGCCGGCGGTGGCCGCGGCGCCGATCGCGGTCTTCTCCGCGCAGATTCCGAGCGGGTAGGCGGCGTTCTCGACGTTCACGCCGTCGAACACGCGGCCGTCGGTCGTGAGCACGGATGCGCCGACGAGATACCGCGAATACGGCGCGTAGGCGGCTGCGGCCGCCGCTTCCGCGCGGGCGACGAGCTCCTCGCCCGTCACGTCAGTACCTGGAACACGACGAGAGTGACGAGCGCGCCGAGCGCGCCGCCATAGAGCACCTCGAGCCGCGAATGGATGCCCGCCTCGACACGCGTCTGCGCGACGAGCAGCGCCATCACGAAGGTGAGCGACGAGATGAGGAAGCGATGGGAGTCGCTCGAGATGTACGTCGCCGCCATCCACGCTCCGAACGCGACGGCGGCGTGCCCGGACGGGAGCCCACCACGCAGCGGGGTGCCGCTGCGGGTGAGCGCCTTCGTGGCGATGACGATGAGGACGACGAGCACGAGTGCAGCGAGCGTGATCTCCGCCGGCGCGTCGCGCACGCGGTCGAGCAGCCGCGCCGTTCGATGCGCCGCCGCATGGGCGAAAACGAGGTAGCCGATCGCAATCGCGGTGACCGTCGCGATGAGCACCGCGCCGGCTGCGATGTCCTTCGCGAGCTTCGCGTTCGGGTCGAACGAGGTGGTCGAGACGTCGATCGCCCCCTCGATGGCCGAGTTCACCATCTCGGCGACGAGGACGAACGCAATGGCGAGGAGCAGCAGGATGAGATCGTCGCGCGCGACGTTCAACGCGGCGGCGGCGGCGATGACGATGACGGCGATGACGAAATGGATGCGGAGATTCCGCTGCGTGCGAAGGACGTGGATGATCCCCTCGAACGCGTAGTTGAAGCTGTCGATCAGCGTCGGCGCGCGGCCCGGCGCGGGCGGTGCCCTGTGCGGCGCGCGCTCGCGCGGGGTCTTCGGCGGCGTCGTCACGCTCACCGGTGCAGCGCCTCCCGCGCCTCCATCTCGTCTCCGTGGTCGTAGCCCACGAGGTGCAGCACCGCGTGCACGAGCGGTGCGCGCCACTCCTCACCGACGACGTCGGGACAGACGACGACGTCGCCCAGCTGGCGCGGAAGCTCGTCCGGCAGCTCGTCGAGGCCGTCCACGGGGAACGCGAGCGCATCCGTGGCCTCGTCGATTCCGAGATGCTCGCGCTTCAGCTCGCGGCTCTCCTCGGAGGTGACGAACGCCAGGCCGATCTCCCCGGCGTCGACGCCCTCGGCGGCCAGCACGCGCCGGACGAGCTCGACCGCCCCGCGTTCGTCGACCGGCAGGCCGGAGCGGTTGTCCACCTCGACGTCGATCACCGGCGCCGCTGCGTCCCGGTCTCTTCCGAGTGCCGCTTGTACGCCTCGACGATCCGCTGCACCAGCTTGTGCCGCACGACGTCCTCGTGCCCGAAGTGCACGAAGGAAATGCCGTCGATCGTGTCGAGGATGTCCTGCACCTGGATGAGGCCGGACGCCTGCTCGCGCGGCAGGTCGATCTGCGTGATGTCGCCGGTGACGACGACCTTCGAGCCGAAGCCGAGGCGCGTGAGGAACATCTGCATCTGCTCGGGCGAGGTGTTCTGCGCCTCATCGAGGATGATGAAGCTGTCGTTCAGCGTCCGGCCGCGCATGAACGCGAGCGGCGCGACCTCGATCGTCCCGCGCTCCATGTACGTGTTCAGGCGCTCGGGATCCATCGTGTCGTAGAGCGCGTCGAACAGCGGACGCATGTACGGGTCGACCTTCGCGAGGACGTCGCCCGGCAAGAAGCCGAGGCGCTCCCCGGCCTCGACCGCCGGGCGCGTGAGGATGAGCCGGCCCACCTGGCGCTCGGAGAGCGCGGCGACGGCGAGCGCGATGGCGAGATACGTCTTGCCCGTGCCCGCCGGGCCGATCCCGAAGGTGATCGTCCCGTTGCGGATCGCGTCCACGTAGCGCTTCTGCGTCACCGTCTTGGGGGTGATCCGCTTGCCGCGATGCGACCAGACGACGTCCTCGAAGATGTCGCGGACGTCCTCGGCCTGGTCGATGGCGTTCAGGATGGTGTCGATCGTCCCCGCGCCGACCTCCTGGCCGCTCTCGACGAGGTCGACGAGCTCCTCGACGACGGCGCGTGCCTCCGACACCTTCAGGTCGTCGCCGTCCAGGGTGAGCTGGTTGCCGCGGAGGTTGATCCTGCAGCCGAGCCGGTCGCGCAGCGCGCCGAGCACGCCGTCGCCGATCCCGGCCAGCTCGGCCGCGACCTCGTTGGGAACTTCGAGAACGTCCTGCACCAGCTCAGTGTAGGAGGCCTGCCCCCTGGTACGGCCCGCCGGCGTTATGCGAGCTTTTCGCGCACGATCTGGCTGACGAGCGACCCGTCCGCCCGGCCGGCGATCTGCGGCATGACGTCGGCCATCACTCGGCCGAGGTCGGCCATGCTCGTCGCACCCACCTCGGCGATCGCGTCGTCGACGATCTCCTCGATGTCCTCTTCCGAGAGCGGCTCGGGCATGAACTCCTCGAGGACCTCGAGCTCGTAGTCCTCCGCGTCGGCCTGCTCTTCGCGGCCGCCGGCGCGGAATGCCTCCGCCGCCTCGACGCGCCGTTTGCGCTCGCGCTGCAGCACCTGCAGCTCCTCCTCCTCGGAGAGCGGCCGCTGCAACTCCTTCTCGGAGCCCTTGAGCGCGTTGAGGATGAGCCGCAGCGCGTCGCGGCGCTCGGCGTCGCGCGACTTCATCGCCTCGCGCAGCTCTCCCTCGATCGTCTCGATCCGGCTCACGTCATCCTCCTGGTCAACTTCCCTCCGAGCACGTGCCAGTGCAGATGGAACACCGTCTGGCCCGCTTCCGGTCCCGCGTTGACGACCAAACGGTAATCGCTCAGACCCTCGTGTGCAGCCACCTCGGCGAGGAAGTCGAGCATCCGCTTCGCCTCGTCGGGCGAGAACTCCCCGATGTCGTGGAAGCTGTCGATGTGCCGCTCGGGGATGACGAGCAGGTGGGTCTCGGCTTGGGGATTGATGTCCCGGATGGCAACGAAGCCCTCCGTGGAGGCAACGTGGTCGCCGTCGCGGTAGAGCCGGCAGAAGAGACAGTCGTCAGGCAGCACGGATCCCCTCCTCGGTGACGTCGCCGCCGCGGACGCGGACGAGCTCGCCCACCGGCGCGTCGACGAGCCACGGCGAGTAGTCGTCGCCGTACCCGCGACCGGGGCGGTCGACGAGCACGACGTCCTCGACGCCGACCTTCGCCGTCCAGTGCGCGCGGCACGACGCGTCGGAGAGCGCGCGCAGCCTCGCGCTCCGATCCTGCTTCACGTCCGCCGGCACCGGGTCGTCGCGCTCGGTCACGGTTCCCGGCCGCGGCGAGTACGGAAACACGTGCATCTTCGTCAGGCCGGCGGCCCGCGCCACGCGCATGGTGTTCGCGAACGCGCTCTCGTCCTCGGCGGGGAAGCCGACGATGACGTCGCTCGTCAGGTTGAAGTCGCCGAGCGGCTCGAGTCGGCGCAGGTAGGTGGACGCGGAGTAGCGGCGCGACATCGCGCGGAGCACGCGGTCGTCGCCGGACTGAAGCGGCACGTGCAGGTGCCGGCTCACGATCGGGGTCTCGCGCAGGGCGCGCACGAGCTCGTCGTCGACGTGGTTGATCTCGATCGAGGAGAGTCGGAGCCGTTGCAGGCCGGGCGTCTCGCCGGCGGCGCGCACGAGGCGGGCGAGGTCGAATCCGGCCTCGCGGTCGCGGTAGCAGCCGAGGTTGATCCCGGTGAGCACCACCTCGCGATGTCCCTCGCCCACGCGGCGGGCGATCTCGGCGAGGACGGCCGCAGCTCGGCGGCTGCGCGACGGGCCGCGCACGAGCGGGATGACGCAGAAGCTGCACGAGAAGCTGCAGCCGTCCTGCACCTTCACGAACGCGCGGACGCGGTCGAGTCGCGCGTCCGCCTGGACGCAGCCGATCGCGCCCACGTCCCCGGCGACGAAGGCCGGCGTCTCCTCGCTGCGCCTCGCGACGACGACGACGTTGCCGGGGAGCCCTGCGAAGGCGTCCGACGCGAGGTTGGCGCCGCACCCGGTGACGTACACGCGGCGGTGGCTGCGCGCCAGGCGGGCTGCAGTCTTGCGCGACTTCGCCACCGCCTCGCGGGTGACGCAGCACGTGTTGACGACGGCGATCTCCGCGTCGTCCGTCTCCGCGTGCCCGTCGGCGAGCAGACGCTCACGGACCTCGTGGGCGTCGACGTGCGAGACCTTGCAGCCGAGGAACCGGACGGAGAATGTCGTCACGTGCGGAATTCGAGCAGGTCCGCGGCCCAGCCGTCGCGGGCGCGGCGCTCGACGTGCCGCCAGCCGTCGACCTGCGGCTCGTCCCGGTCGAGGTAGCCCGACGTGATCGCACGCTCGACCGGGAGCTTCGGGAGCATTCCCTCCACGACCTCGAGCGCGATGTTCATCACTGCGAGCTCGGCTCGCGGGAGGATCTCGACGACGTCCACGTCCACGTGATTGACGGACGCGTTCGCACGCGTCGTCTCGAGCGCCACGTCGTCGAGGTCGGTCGCGCTGACCGGGCTGAAGCCGAGCTTGGCGGCCGCGATCGACAGGACGCCGGAGCCGCAGCCGACGTCGAGCAGCGACGTCGGCTCGACCGCCTGCAGGAGGTCGAGGCACAGCCGGGTGGTCGGGTGCGCACCGGTGCCGAACGCGCGGCCCGGGTCGATGACCACGGCGGTCGTCCCGGGCGGTGCCGTCTCCCACGGCGGGCCGACCCACAGCGCCCCGACGACGACGCCGTGGTGGAACTCCTGCCATGCGTCCTCCCAGCCTTCCTCGACGTCCTCGGCGGCGACGACGTCGAAGCCGATCGGCTGCTCTTCCGCGTAGACGGCGAAGGCGTCCTCGAGCTCCTCGACGCCCTCGGGAAACAGATGGAGAAGCAGCGCGAGCTCGGGCTCGCCGCCGACGATGACGTAGCGCTTCAGCGGAACGCGCTCTTGATGCGCTCGAAGAGGCCCTCGTCGCGCTTGTACGTGCGCTCGTCGGCGCGCGCGTCGAACTCCTCGAGCAGCGTGCGCTGCTCGTCGCTGAGGTTCCGCGGGACGAGGACGTTCACGAGGACGCGCTGGTCGCCGCGTCCCCAGCTCTGGAGCGCCGGCATCCCGCGGCCGCGCAGGACGACGATCTGGCCCGGCTGCGTGCCCGGCTCGAGCTCGATCTCGTGCTCGCCGTCGAGCGTCGGTACCGTCATCGTGGCGCCGAGGGCGGCCTGCGTGATCGTCAGGTCGACGGTGGAGAAGATGTCGTTGCCCTCGCGCACGAAGCGTTCGTCGGGCAGGACCCGCACACGGACGTAGACGTCGCCCGCCCGAGCGCCGAGCGTGCCCGCGTGGCCTTCGCCGCCGATGCGGATCTGCTGGCCGTCGTGGATGCCCGCGGGGATGTCCACCTCGAGGATGCGCTCCTCGATGACGCGGCCGCCGCCGGCGCACTCGGTGCACGGCGTCTCGATGTGGCGGCCGGATCCGGCGCACGTCGGGCACGTCTGCGTGCGCACGAACTCGCCGAAGACGCTGCGCGAAACGTGCTGCAACCGTCCCGCGCCACCACAGGTGGGGCATGTCGTCACCGCGGTTCCCGGCTCGGCGCCGTCGCCGCCGCAGTGCGGACACGTCGCGGCCACCTGGAAGGGGACGTCGCGGGTGACTCCGCGGGCGGCGTCGACGAGCTCGATCTCGACCTCGGCGACGAGATCCGGCCCGCGGGAGCGGCCCGGACGGCCGCCGATGAGATCGTCGCCGAAGAACGCGGAGAAGAGATCCGAAAGGCTGCCGAAGTCGAAGTGCCCCGGCTGGAAGCCGCCGCTGCGCAGGCCTGCGTGGCCGTACCGGTCGTACAGCTCGCGCGTCTCCGACTTCGAGAGCACCTCGTACGCCTCGACCACCTCGCGGAAGCGCTCGTCCGCGTCCGGGGCCTCTGAGACGTCGGGATGGAGCTCGCGCGCAAGCCGGCGGAAGGCCTTCTTGATCTCCCCTTCGTCCGCGTCGCGCGAGACGCCGAGGAGCTCGTAGTAGTCGCGCTCCGTCGTCGCCATCGATCGAGATTAGCGATCGGAGTACACGGACTCGGCGAAGCGCGAGAGCTCGCTCGCCGCCGAGCGGACGGCGCCGACGGCGCGCTCGTAGTCCATCCGCACGGGGCCGACGAGGCTGACGGCGCCGAGCACGCGGTGGACGAGCCCGTACGCCGCGCCGACGAGCGCGATCTCCTGCAGCGCCGGATGCGCGAGATCCTGGCCGACGCGCACAAACGGGCCGCGCGCGTCCTGGCTCGCGTCGCCGAGCACGTCGAGGAACGGCGCGCGCTTTTCGACGAGCTCGAACAGGCTCCGGTACGCCTCCAGCTCCTCGCTGCGCATCTCGCCGAGGAGGTCGGCGGCGCCGCCCACGTAGAGACGCTGCGCGGCG
>JAFALP010000020.1 GCA_019234175.1 Actinomycetota bacterium
GACGTCATGGTTGCCGAGCACCGCAAAGGTCGGCTGCGGCAAGACGCGTACGAGCCGCCTCAGCATCGGCTCGCCGCGTGGGTGCGTGAGCAGGTCGCCGGTGACCGCGACGAAGTCCGGCTGCCGCTCGCGAACCCATGCCGCCGCTTGCCAGGTCGCACCGATTCCCGGCGACGGGACGCCGAAGTGGAAGTCGGAGAGGTGCGCGATCCGCAGCCCGTCCAGCTCCTTCGGCAGACGCGGCACCTCGACCTCGAGGTCGCGCAGGGTCGGCCGAGCAGCCTCGGCGAGGCCCCAGGCAAGCCCGGCGCCCGCGAGAGCGCCGAGCCTTCTCACGCTCACACTTCTAGGCGTTCGAGTGCCGGCCGCGGGTCGACGATGTGGCGCTTGAACTTCAGCTCCGACTCCTCGATCCCCGCCGCAACGCCGACGAGCTGCGCGAGATGGAGGATCGGCAGGCCGAACTTCTTCCCGGTCGACGCCTCGAGCTTCTGCTGCCACGCGTCGAGCGAGAGGTGGCACAGCGGGCACGGCGTCACCATCACGTCGGCGCCCGCCTCGATCGCCTGCTCGACGGGCTGGATCAGCTCGCCCATCGCCGTCTCCTCGCGCGCCTGGATGATCGGGAACCCGCAGCACTTGATCTTCGCCGGATAGTCGATCGCCTCGCCGCCGCACGCCTCGATGATGCGCTCGAGCGACCACGGGCGGTCCGGATCCTCGAAGCCCATGATCTTCGACGGGCGGAGGATCTGGCAGCCGTAGAACGGCGCCACCTTCAGGCCCTTCAGGCCCTTGTGCGCGGCCTGCTTCAGCAGCTCGTAGCCGTCGCCCTCGGCGATCTCCCACAGCAGGTGGCGGACCTCGACCTCGCCGCTGTACGGCGGCACGCCGACGGCCTCGAGGTTGGCGTTGATGCGCGCACGCAGCGTGTCGTCGCCCTTCAGCATGAAGTTCGCCTGTCGGAGGTTGAGCGTGCAGACGTTGCAGACGGTGAGGAGCGTGTCGCTTCCCGTCGCCTCGGCGTACGCGAGGATGCGCGCGTTCAGGTGCAGGTAGTAGTCCGGCTCCGCCTCGTGGATGTCGCCGGCGCCGCAGCAGGTGACCGACTCCAGCTCGACGAGCTCGAGCCCCACGCGCGGCGCGAGCGCCTGCGTTGACGTGTCCAGCTCCTTCGCCGACAGCGACGCAAGGCAGCCCTTGTAGTACGCGACTCTCTTCACTCGGTGTCCTCCGGTAGATACGGCTTCGGGAACGAGCCCGGCCCGTAGGGGTCGCCGCCCTCGTGGTAGCCGTGCTCGAGCTTCGAGAGCGCGCGCTCGCCCTGGATGTGGCCCGCGGCGCCGAGCACGCCCTGCTCGTGCACGAGCTTGTGCAGGTTGCGCGCCTCGCCGACGTTCGCCGCCACGTGCGGCGGGAACGCGAGCCCGGCCTTGTTGTGCTTGATCAGGTTCATCGCGAACTTCATCTGCTTGATGGAGGAGACGACGCCCTGCGTCTTCGGGACGAGCTCCGTCTCGCGCAGCCAGCCCGTCGTCTCGGTCGAGCGGATGAACCACTTCGCGTGCTTCGCGCCCATGTCGCGGTCGATGCCGTTCTTGACCGCCTCGGCGCCGAGCTTCGCGATCGCGTCGCGCGGGTCGACGCCCTTCGGGCAGCGCTCGTTGCAGAAGAAGCAGCGCGTGCACTCCCAGATGCCGTGCTCGCCGCTGTATTGCTCGAGCCGCTCGACGGTGGCGCCGTCGCGCGGATCGCCGACGAAGCGGAATCCCTTCGCGAGCGCCTGCGGCCCGAGGAACTCCGGGTCGGACTCCATCGCATTGCACTCGGAGACGCAGCAGCCGCAGTTGATGCAGAGCGCCTCCTTCTTGACGGCGTTCATGCGCTCCTGGGTGACGCGGTACTCGCGGCCGTCGTCGGGCCGCTCGTAGCCGGGCTGGAGGTACGGCTTCATCGCCTTGAACTTCTCCCAGAAGGGATCCATGTCGACGACGAGGTCACGGACGATCGGGAGGTTCCCCATCGCCGAGATGACGGGCACGTGGCCGGACTGCGCGACGTCGTACATGCGCGTCTTGCAGGCGAGGACGGCGGCGCCGTCCATGCGCATGCCGCACGAGCCGCAGATCATCATCCGGCAGCTCTTGCGGTACGCGAGGGAGCCGTCGACCTTGTCCTTGACGATGTCGAGGACGTCGAGGAGCGTCGCCTCCTCGGGTGCATCCACCTCGTACTCGCGCAGCGCACGGTCGCCTGTCGAGGCGTCGTAGCGCCAGATCTTCAGCGCAACTTGCATCACGCCGAGATGCCTCCAAGGCCCGGGAGCGTCCCGTTCTCGGGCGTGTAGACCTTCGACGCCGGAGGAACCGGGGCCACGGTGGCGCGGCCGAAGTCCGAAAGATCGACCGTCAACGAGAGGGCGCTGCCAATGGACTGCACATGGTGGATGTAACCATCGGCGCCCACCGTCACGTCGTACGAACCGGATCCCTTCGCCGGCACGACGTGGTACTCGGATGAGCCGATCTTCGTCACGCTTTTGGGCGAGCTCAGAGCACTCAGGAACGAGGCCGGGGCGAAGCCGAGCAATCCGCCCATGGCCGTCTCGAGCTTCGACAGGTCGAGTTTAATCCACGTCTTTCCACGCGGAAGCGTCGAGGTGAAAAGCGGTGAGCGCATGTAGAGCGCGTTCTCGACCGCGATCTCCTCGGCAGTCGTGTGGATGGGTCCGACGTTCAGCCTCAACGACAGCGAGTCGCCGTCGGCATCGCTCGCGCCCGACCCGGACATCGTCGCGACATCGCCGAGGATCTTGACCTCGGCGCGCATCCTGATCGCCTCAGAGCCGACGTTGGTCGTCTTCGAGAGCGCCGAAGCAAGGACATCGCGCGGCGTCTCGAGCCTGGCGCTCTTCTTCGAGCCGCCGCCGCACGCAGCGAGCGGAAGCACGGCGAGAACGAGCACTAGTACTTGCGCTCTTCCGGCTGCCACTTCGTCATCCGGACGGGGCCGTACGAGAGCTCGGGAGCGTCGTCCACCCAGCGCGTGATCGAGTGCTTGAGGAAGTGCTCGTCGTCGCGCGTGGGATAGTCGTACGGCCGGGCGTGCGCGCCGCGGCTCTCCTTCCGCGCGAGCCCGGCCTGCACCATGCACCACGCGGTGTCGAGCATGTTCCCGAGCTCGATCGCCTGCGTCAGGTCGCTGTTGAAGACGGTGCCCTTGTCCTCGACGTAGACCTTGCGGAAGCGCTCGCGCAGCTCCGGGATGATCTCCAGCTGCCGCTCCATCTGCTCCTCGCGGCGGAAGACGGCGAAGTTCTCGAGCATCGACGTGCCGAGCTCCTCGCGGATCTTCCAGGGCCGCTCGCCGGAGCCGCGGTCGAGCAACTCCTGCAGCTCGCGCTCGGCGTCGCGCTCGAGCGCCTCCGGCACCTCGATCGTCGTGTGCGACATCGCCCACTCGGCCGCCGCGCGCCCCGCGCGCCGGCCGAATGTGATCGTCTCCATGAGCGAGTTCCCGCCCAGGCGGTTCGCGCCGTGCACGGACACGCACGCGCACTCGCCGGCCGCGTAGAGGCCGGTCAGCTCCGTGGCGCCGTCGCTGTCCGTCTCGATGCCGCCCATGTGGTAGTGCGCCCCCGGCCGCACCGGCACGGGCTCGTAGATCGGGTCGACGCCGGCGAACGTCATCGCCAGCTCGCGGGAGCCGGGGAGCCGCTCGATGATCCGCTCCGCGCCGAGGTGGCGCATGTCGAGCATGACCGAGCCGTTGACGCCGCGGCCCGCGTCGATCTCCGTCTGCTCCGCGCGCGACACGACGTCGCGCGAGGCGAGCTCGAGCGCGTTCGGCGCGTAGCGCTTCATGAAGCGCTCGCCGTCCTTGTTGAGGAGATATGCACCCTCCCCGCGGCAGCCCTCGGTGAGGAGGATGCCGGTCGGATAGAGCGTCGTCGGGTGGAACTGCATGAACTCCATGTCCTTCAGCGGGACCCCGGCGCGCAGCGCCATCGCCGTC
Organism: Actinomycetota bacterium; assembly: GCA_019234175.1. Taxonomy (GTDB): domain Bacteria; phylum Actinomycetota; class Thermoleophilia; order Gaiellales; family Gaiellaceae; genus Palsa-739. Next base: position 4,015 of record JAFALP010000020.1, read on the forward strand.
CCGTCGCCGGTACATGCATACGCGTTGGTGGTCACCCGGTACTGGCGGCCGGCGCCGCCGGTGGCGAGCACGGTCGTCTTGCCGCCGACGGTCTTGAGCCCGCCGTTCAGCAGGTCCCAGCAGATGACGCCCTGGCAGCGCTCGTCGTCGACGACGAGCTGCCACGCGAAGAACTCCTCGTACACCTTGATGTCGCGCTTGCACACCTGCTCGTACAGCACCTGGATGAGCACGTGGCCGGTGATGTCGGCCGCGTAGATCGTCCGCGGCGAGCCGGCGGCGCCGAACGGCCGCTGCGCGAGCCTCCCGTCCGGCTGCCGCGAGAAGAACGCGCCCCAGTTCTCGAGCTGGATGATGTCGTGCGGCGCCTCACGGGTGAAGATCTCGATCGAGTCCTGGTCGCCGAGGTAGTCGGAGCCCTTGACCGTGTCGTAGGCGTGCGTCTCGGGGCTGTCCTCGGCGGCGTTCCCGAGCGCGGCGTTGATCCCGCCCTCGGCGGCGCCGGAATGCGACCGCGTCGGGTGGAGCTTGGAGATCATCGCGACGTCTGCGCCGGCGTCGTGCGCCTCGATGGCGGCGCGCATGCCGGCGCACCCGGCGCCGATCACGAGGACGTCGTGCTCTCCGATCACCGGGAAGTCAGACTAGCGGCCCTGCGGAGGCGAGCTCCGAGGGGAACTTCTCGAAGTTCTCGCGGAACATCTGCGCGAGCTCGCGTGCCTTGCTGTCGTACCGCTCCGGGTCGCTCCAGGTGCTCCGCGGGTCGAGCAGCGACTCCTCGACGCCGGGGACGTCGACGGGGACCTCGAAGCCGAACACGGGATCGACGCGGTACTCGACCTCGTCGAGGGCGCCGGCGAGCGCGGCGTGCAGGAGCGCGCGCGTGGCAGCGATCGGCATGCGCCGGCCCTCGCCGAACGGGCCACCCGTCCAGCCGGTGTTCACGAGCCAGACGCTCGAGCCGTACTCGTCGAGCTTCTTGCCGAGCATGTCGGCGTACACGTGCGGGGGCTGCGGAAGGAACGGCGCGCCGAAGCACGTGGAGAACGTGGGCTGCGGCTCGGTGATGCCGATCTCGGTACCCGCGAGCTTGGCAGTGAACCCCGAGAGGAAGTAGTAGAGCGCCTGGCGGCGGTCGAGCCGGGCGATCGGCGGGAGGATCCCGAACGCATCCGCGGTCAGCATCACCACCGACGACGGATGGCCGGCGCGCTTCTCCGGATGCGCGTTCGCGATCTGTTCCAGCTTGTACGCCGCGCGCGTGTTCTCGGTCTTCGAGTCGTCGTTCAGGTCGAGCGTCCCCCCCGCGTCGACGGCGACGTTCTCGAGGATCGTCCCGAACGTGTGCGTCGTGCGGAAGATCTCCGGCTCGGCCTCCGGCGAGAGGCGGATGACCTTCGCGTAGCAGCCGCCCTCGAAGTTGAAGACCCCGTTCGCGCCCCAGCCGTGCTCGTCGTCGCCGATGAGCGCGCGCTCCGGATCGGCGGAGAGGGTCGTCTTGCCCGTGCCGGAGAGGCCGAAGAAGATGGCCGAGCGACCGTCGGCGCCGACGTTCGCGGAACAGTGCATCGGAAGCACGCCCTCGAGCGGGAGCCGGTCGTTCATCACCGTGAAGATCGACTTCTTGATCTCGCCCGCGTAGAACGTCCCGCCGATCAGCACCTCCGTGCGCGACGGGTGCAGGAGGATGAACGTGCCCGAGCGCGTGCCGTCCTCCTCGGGAACGGCCTCGAGCGCGGGCGCGTGCAGCACCAGCGCCTGCGGCTGGAAGCCCTCCAGCTCATGCGGCTGCGGGTCGATGAACATCGTGCGCGCGAAGAGCGCGTGGTACGCATGCGTCGTGACGACACGGACGGCGATCCGGTGCTGCGGATCGGCGCCCGCGAACGCGTCGACGACGTAGAGCGTCGGCTCGTGGCCGAGGAACGCCGCCACCTTCTCGCGCATGTGGTCGAACGCGGGCTCGGAGATCTCCTGGTTCCCGTCCCACCAGATGCGCGCCTCGGAGCCGGGCTCGCGGACGACGAACTTGTCCTTGGGCGAGCGGCCGGTGTGGCGGCCGGTGTCGACGACCATCGGGCCGCCCTCGGCGACCCGAGCCTCGCCGCGGACGATCGCGTCCTCGTACAGCATCGACGCGCTCGGATGGGCGACGACGCGTCCGGTGGGAGTGATCCCGTGGACGCGCAGGTCC
>JAFALP010000275.1 GCA_019234175.1 Actinomycetota bacterium
CGATGTCCATGCGTTACGGCCAGATCGTGATTTCTCGGTGGATGACAGCAAGCTGGGTGTTGTCGTCGTAGAGCCAGATGGTTTGTGCGTGGTGGCCGACATTGGTCGGATTCACCTGGAGCGAGACCCAGAGGGTGTAGTGATGACCCTGCGGAATGTGGCCCAGTGTGAACAGCAGGCGTCCGTCGTCTGAGCCCTCGCTGAGCGGCTGTGGGGCAACACCGTTGAATGTGTACTGCTCGGCCCATCCCGGCGCGAAGACGAGCGCCGCCCGCTTGAGGTCTTGACGAGCATCGACGCGGACGCGAGCGGTGTAGATCAGACCCCCGCGCACATGAGACGGCGCATATACCTGGAGACGCGCGTCCGCACTCGAGACCGTCGAGGTTTGTGGGCGCTGACCGAAGACGTTCAGGAGCGCGGCAACGACAACGACGACGAGAAGTCCGACCCCGCCATGCCGAACCCATGCTTGCCAAGCGATCCCGCGCCGGTCGCGGTTCTTGGAGAGCGTCAGTGTCGGGGGAGCAGAGGCCATGACACACCAGCGCGAGGCGGGGACCTCCCGGCAGCACAGAGAACGAGATTCGCCGGCAAATGGGTACGGAAGCCAGCTTGAGGAATGGAGCGTGCCGGGATCGAACCGGCGACCTCCGGCTTGCAAAGCCGGCGCTCTCCCAGCTGAGCTAACGCCCCGTGGGAGTCAGTGTAGAGGGCGGTTCCGCGTGAGGTCGTCGGCCACGAGCTCCGCCCGCTCGGCGCGCAAGCGCTCGAGCTCGGCCTGCACCTCGCGCGTGCGGGCGATCAGCCCGTCACGCCGGCGTTCGTAGTCCGCCTGCACCGCCGCCAGCTGCTCGCGCTGCGCCGCGACTGCCGCGAGCGCCTGGTCGAGCTGCCGTTCCCGCTTCTCCACCGCGCGCAGCCGCCGGTCCAGATCCGCGGCGGATTGTGGGGTCTCGGGCAGTCCAGGGACGGTCACGCGGCTCCTTCGAAGGACGATCTGGGGCCGCAGACCGGACAACAGCATCCGATTCCGGCGCGCCCCTGTCAAGACAGAGACGCGCCGGACGGAGGGAAAAGGCGCCTTACGCGGCGCGCTCGAGCCGCTCTTCGACCCGGGCGCGGGCGACGATCTGATTCCGGTCGCCGAACCGCAGCCGTGCCCTCAGCGCGCGATGCTCGTCCCAGAGCCGGTCGAGCTCCGCGTCGAGGCGGTGGATGTCGGCCACGAGGGCCGCGTCGTATTCAGCGGAGAGCTGCTGGTAGAGGCCAACCCGCTCCTCGCTCAAGCGGTCGATCTCCTGGTGGATCTTATCGAACGTTCTCATGCCTACAAGAACGCCTGACCCACCTGAGCCATTCCCTATGCATACCCGAGCTCGTCCAGCCGGTCCTCGTCGATCCCGAAGTAGTGGGCCAGCTCGTGGAGGACGGTGACCCGGATCTCCTCCTCCAGCACGGCCGGGTCGGGAAAGGACTCCACGAGCGGCAGCCGGAAGATCCGGATCCGGTCGGGCAGCGCGCCCGCCCAGTCGCCCCGCTCCGGCAGCGGGACGCCCTCGTACAAGCCGAACAGGTCGGGGTCGTCCGGGTGCTCGTCCTCGACCGTTATCTCGATGTTCCGGATCGCCTCCCGCAGCTCGGGCGGGAGCGACTCCACCGCCCGCTCGACGTGCGCCTCGAACCTCACAGCGCGTCGCGGATGCGGGCGGCGACGGCCTCGAGCTCGAGCCCCTGGCCGCTCACGTCCTGCAGGATCTCGTCCGCGGTCGGCTTCTGCCCCTCGTTCCACAGCTCGCGGAGGAGCGACCCGGCCTGGCGCCGCGAGAACCACGCGCTCCCGTAGCGCTCGCGCAGGTACGAGCGCAGCTGCGCCTCGAACGCCCACGCGCGCAGGTACTGCGACGAGTAGAAGCCGTGATCGACGTCGTCGAGGTAGTCGGTGCCGCTCGGCGTCACCTTCAGCGCGTCGCTCAGCAGCTCGACGTAGCGGGGGCGGAGCGCGGTCACGTCCGCGGCCGCCTGCAGCTCCATCTCGTACAGGAGCTTCGCGCAGTAGCGGCGCACGATCCACAGCAGCTGCACGGCGCCCTCGGCGGCGTAGTCGCGCGGCCGCGGGAAGTCGAGGCGGCGTTCGAGCCAGACGGGATCGGAGATCAGGTGCTCGAGCAGCATCGCCCAGCCTTCGGTGACGGCGTTGTCGCCGAGCCGCTTCTCCTCGACGGTGAGCGACGGCGACGTGTGGGCGTAGTGCTCCGTGTGGCCCGCTTCGTGGAAGAGCGTGCTCCAGTCCTCGGGCCCGCCTGCCGGCTTCAGCACGAGGACGACGCGGCCCGGCACTTCGATCGGGACGCAGAACGCGCGCGGCGACTTGTTCGGCCGGTCGGCGAGGTCGAGCTCGACGTTGCGCTGCGCGCGAAGGTCGATGCCGAGGTCGGCGAGGCTCGCCTCCAGCGCCGGCAGCATCCGGTCGACCGGGAACGCGCTGTCCCAGTTGGCGCCGCGCCACACGCGCGCGACGTCCCAGCGCTCCGCCTCGCCGAGGCCGAGCCCGATGCGCGAGCGGAAGAACGCGTCGCCGCGCTCGAGCCAGAGCCGCTCGGTCGAGTCGAGGAAGTCGCGGCACTGGACGGCGAGGTCGTCGAGCGGGAAGCCGAACCGCCGGTACAGATCCGTGTACGTCGGCGCGCCGAGGCGGTCGGTCTCACGGTGGATGACGTCCGCCGCCTGCACGTACAGCGGGTTGAGGTGCTCCTCCGTCAGCTCGTTGCGCGCGTGCTCGAGCCGTTCGCGCCGCGCGCGGTCGGGCTCGTTCATGATCACCGGCCGGAGGTTGCGGAACGGGATCTCCTCGCCGTCCACCTCGGCCTTCAGCGTCGCCTCGAGCTCGGCCGTGCGCTCCGACTCCTCGCGGACGAAGTTGCCGAGATAGCCCTCGCATGCGAACCGCCACAGCTCGCGCACGTTGCGATCGCCGT
>JAFALP010000357.1 GCA_019234175.1 Actinomycetota bacterium
TTCCGCGCCGGGCTCGAGGCCGGCCACAGCGTCCGGGTGGAGACGAACACGATCGCCGACGGCCTCGCGCCGCCGTTCGCGGGGGAGCTCGCCCTTCAGATCTGCCGCGGGAAGGTCGATAGCATCCTCGTGACCGAGCACGAGATCGCCGACGGCATGCGGTTCCTGTACGCGCGCGCGAAGCTCGCCTGCGAGCCCGCGGGGGCGGCCGCGGCGGCGGCCGTGCTCGCCGGGAAAGTCGACGTCGCGGGCCCCACGGTCGTCATCGTCTCGGGCGGCAACTCGGTGCCCCAACAGGCCGCTGCTATCCTGGAAGCACGATGAAGGCCGGTATCCATCCCGATTATGTGCTCTCCACGGTGACGTGCTCCTGCGGGAACACGTTCCAGGTCCGCTCGACCAAGCCGGAGCTGCACGTCGAGATCTGCTCGCAGTGCCACCCGTTCTACACGGGCAAGCAGAAGCTCATGGACACCGGCGGTCGGGTCGAGCGCTTCCAGCGCCGGCTCGAGCGCGCCGAGCGCGCGAAGCGCTCCAAGTAGGGCGAAGGCGCGGCGTGAACGTCGGCGGACAGGCCGTCCTCGAGGGCGTGATGATGCGCAGCCCGGGGAACTGGGCCGTCGCGGTCCGCACCCCGCAGGGGGAGATCGAGCAGGTCGCGCGGCCGATCGACTCGGCGATGGGGCGCCACTGGCTGCTTCGCCTCCCGGTCATCCGCGGCGTGATGGCGCTCGGGGAGTCGCTCGCCATCGGCTTCCGCGCGCTCGCCATCTCGGCGAACTACGCCGCGCGCGAGGAGGGGGACGACGGCGAGGTGGAGACCGAGCTGTCGCGTGGCATGTTGATCTTCGCCTTTGCGATCGCCATCGGCTTCGCGGTCGCGCTCTTCAAGGTGACCCCGGGGCTGATCACCGAGGCGCTCCCGATCAAGAGCGGCGGCTGGTTCGTCGTCGTCGAGGGCCTCATCCGCGTGACCATCTTCGTCGCGTACCTCTCGCTCATCTCGCTGCTGCCGGACCTGCGCCGCGTCTTCCAGTACCACGGCGCGGAGCACAAGGCGATCAACGCGTACGAGGCGGGGGAGGAGCTCGAGCCCGAGACCGTGCAGCGCTATTCGCTCATCCACCCGCGCTGCGGTACCGCGTTCCTGCTCTGGGTCATGGTCATCGCCGTCTTCGTCTTCGCGTTCTTCGGCCGGCCGACGTGGTACTGGCTCATCGTCGAGCGCATCGCGCTCCTGCCGGTGATCGCCGGGCTCGCGTACGAGGTCATCCGCTTCGCCGGGAAGCACCAGAACCGGGTCGTGATGACGATCCTCGCGCCCGGCCTGTGGCTGCAACGGCTGACGACGCGCGAGCCGTCGCTCGACCAGCTCGAGGTCTCGATTCGCGCGCTGCGCGAGGTACTGCAGCGCGAGGGCGGCGCCGTCGGCGAGAATCGCATCGAGGTGATGGCGTAATGGCGACGGACCGCAGAGCGGAAGTGACGTGGACGGGGAGCCTGCTCGAGGGGAGCGGCACCATCGACTCGTCCACGAGCGGCGCCATCGGCGGCGAGACCGTCAGCTGGAAGGCGCGCTCCACCGACGAGAGCGGCGGCAGCACGAGCCCGGAGGAGCTGATCGCGGCCGCGCACGCCGCGTGATTCTCGATGGCGCTCTCCGCCGGGCTCTCCAACGCGGGTCACCCGCCGGACGAGCTGAAGACGACGGCGACGGTCACGTTCCAGCCGGGCGAGGGCATCACCACGATCGCGCTCGCAGTGCAGGGAAGCGTCCCCGGTATGGACGCGGACGCATTCCGCGCCGCCGCGGAGACGGCGAAGGCGAGCTGCCCCGTGTCGAAGGCGCTCGCCGGCGTTCCCGAGATCACGCTGGACGCCGAGCTACGCTGACCGGCGGCCATGGCCGCCACACTCGACACCCTCGTCGACGAGATCGAACGCTCCTATGTCGAGACGCAGGAGCGGATGTCCGATCCCGCCGTTTACAACGACCGCCGAGAGGCGGCCGACGTCGGTCGCCGCCTGAAGGAGCTCGAGGGCCAGCACCGCCTCGCGCAGGAGTGGCGCGCGTCCCGCGACGACCTCGCCGCCGCGCGCGGGGATTCCGACCTGCGCGAGCTCGTCCCCGAGCTGGAGGAGCGCACCGCGCGCCTCGAGGAGGAACTGCGCGCCGCCATGGTGCCGCGGGATCCCGCCGACTCGAAGGGCGTCATCGTCGAGATCCGGCAGGGCGTCGGCGGCGACGAGGCCTCACTCTGGGCCGGTGACCTCTACCGCATGTACGCGCGCTATGCGGAGCGCCGCGGCTTCAAGGTCGAGGAGCTCGGGTCGAGCCCGAACGACGGCGGCGGATACAAGGAAGTGACCTTTGCCGTGAAGGGCGACGGTGCGTACTCGGTGTTCAAGTACGAGGGCGGCACGCACCGCGTGCAGCGCGTCCCGGAGACGGAGAGCCAGGGACGCATCCACACGTCCACCGCCACCGTCGCGGTCATGCCGGAGGCCGAGGAGGTCGAGGTGGAGATCGATCCCAACGACCTGAAGATCGACGTGTACCGCTCGACCGGCCCCGGCGGCCAGTCGGTGAACACGACCGACTCCGCCGTCCGCATCACGCATGTGCCGACGGGCATCGTCGTGTCCATGCAGGACGAGAAGTCGCAGCTCCAGAACAAGGACAAGGCGATGCGCGTCCTCCGCGCGCGTCTGTACGAGCGTGAGCTGGAGCGGCAGCGCGCCGAGCTCGACGCGACGCGCCGCTCGCAGATCGGGACCGGCGACCGTGCCGAGAAGATCCGCACCTACAACTTCCCCGAGAACCGCGTGACCGACCATCGGATCAAGCTCACGCAGCACCAGCTCGACCGGATCCTCCAGGGCGAGCTGGAGCCGTTCACCGACGCTCTCGCCGCGGAAGAGCGGCAGCGCGCCCTCGCCGTCGCTTGACCGCGCGCGACGCACTCGCCGAGGCGGAGCTGCGCCTCACCGCCGCAGGCGTCGACTCGCCCCGCGTCGACGCCGAGCTCCTCGTCTCGCATCTCCTCGGCGTGTCGCGCACGCAGCTGTACGCCGATCTCGGCCGCGACGTCGACGGGCTCGATCCGCTCCTGCGGCGGCGCGAGGCGCGCGAGCCGCTCGCCTACGTGCTCGGCGAATGGGGCTTCCGCCGGCTGACGCTGAAGACGGATGCGCGTGCGCTCGTGCCGCGTCCCGAGACGGAGACGCTCGTCGAGCGCGCGCTCGCGCTGCTCGA
>JAFALP010000419.1 GCA_019234175.1 Actinomycetota bacterium
GCCCTGGCCGGACGCGTCCGCTCGTCGGCACCGACGTCGCGCTCTACCACGTCGGCAACGACCCGGAGGCGCACGGCTGGATCGTCGACGCGCTGCGACGCAGGCCCGGTGTCGTCGTCCTCCACGACTTCGTCATCCACCATCTCGTCGCCGGCCTGACCATCGGCCGCCACGACGGCCACGCGTATCTCGCGGCGATGGAGCGCGAGGCCGGCGTCCCCGGCCGGCTGCTCGGCTACGGCGTGCTCGAAGGGCGCGTGCCGCCGCTGTGGGAGGTGCGGCCGCAGGAGTTCCCGCTCACCGGCGAGGTGCTCGACCGTGCGACCGCCGTCATCGTCCACTCGCACTTCGTCGAGGAGCGCGTACGCGATCACGGCTACGACGGGCCGCTGTACCGGATCGAGCATCCGGCGTGGCCGGTCCCGCCGATGGTGCCGGAGGAGATCGCGGGCGCCCCGCTCGTCGGCTGCTTCGGCCACATCAACGAGAGCAAGCGTGTGCCGCAGCTCCTCGGGGCGATGGCGGCGCTTCGCCGGACGAAGCACGAGGCGCGTCTGCTCCTCGTCGGTTCCGAGTCACCCGGCTTCGACCTCGAGGGGCGGATCCGGCGCACCGGCCTCGACGCGAGCGGCGTCATCCGCGAGCCGTACGTCGAGGAGGAGCGGCTGTGGTCGCTCATGGCCGCGTGCGGCGCGATCGTGCTCCTGCGCGCGCCGACGATGGGCGAGACATCCGGCGCCGCGATTCGCGCGCTGTCGCTCGGCAAGCCGCTCGTCGTCAGCGACGTGGGCTGGTTCGCGGAGCTGCCGGACGAGGTCGCGATCAAGATCCCGGTCGGCGGCGAGGAGGAGGTGCAGGCCCTCGTCGCGGCGCTGCGGCGGCTGTCGGAGCCGGGGACGGCCGCGGCGATGGGCGAGGCCGCGCGGAGGCTGGCGGAGCGCGACCACGACGTCGGCGGCGTCGCCGAGCAGTACGTCGCCGCGCTCGAGCTCGCCGCCGGCAGCGGCGCCGTGCGCGAGGCCGTGCTGGCCGAGGTGGCCGCGGCGGCGGCGGACACCGGGGTGGACGTCGAGCCGCTGGCCGCGAGCCTCGTGGACGCCTCGCTCGTCTCTCGTGACGGTTCCGTAACAGGGTCTGGCCCCTCACCAGGCCCGCTGCGGACACTGCCGGTCTGGGCATGGCTTGGTGCCCTCTACGCCGCCGCCGTGAGCATCCAGCTCGCGCTCGCGCTGCGGGTGACCTCGCCGTGGATCATGGTCGACGAGCTCGTCTACTCCGACATGGCGCGGAGCTTCGCGAAGACGGGCCACTTCCTCATCCGCGGCGTGCACGGGAACTACGGGCTCGTCTACCCGCTGCTGCTCTCGCCCGTGTACGCGGCGATCGGACCGATGCACGACGTCTACCGCTGGACGCAGGTGGTGAACGCGCTCGTCATCTGCTCCGCGGTCGTGCCGGCGTATCTGCTCGCACGCCGCGTCGTGCGCCCGTCCGCCGCGCTCGTCGCGGCCGCGCTTGCGGTCGGCATCCCGTCCGTCGTCTACGCGGGGACCGTGATGACGGAGAACGTCTTCTATCCCATCTTCCTCTGGCTCGCGCTCGCGCTCGTCGCCGTGCTCGAGCGTCCCACACGCGTGAACCAGGTGCTCGTCCTCGTCGCGTGCGCGGTCGCGTTCCTCACGCGCGCGCAGACCGTGGCCCTCGTCGTCGCAGTGCTGACGGCGCCGCTCGTGCTCGCGTGGATCGAGCGCGGCCGCCCGCGCCGGCTGCGGGTGTTCGAGCCGCTGTACGGGCTCGTCGCGGCTGCAGCCGTCGTCATCGTGATCGTGGAGATCGCGCGCGGACGTTCGCCGTCCGCGATCCTCGGCAACTACAGCGTCACCTCCAGCGGCGGCTATCACGTGTGGCCGGTGATCGACTGGCTCGTGCTGCACCTCGCCGAGCTCGACCTCGCGGTGTTCGTGCTGCCGTTTGCAGCGCTCATCGTCCTCGCGGCGAACGCGCGGCACCTCGACCGCCGCCTCCGCATCTATGTCGCAGCGGCGACGTCCCTCTCGGTGTGGATCGTCGTCGAGGTGGCCGCGTTCGCGTCGCGCTACTCGCAGCGCATAGAGGAGCGGAACCTCTTCTATCTCATGCCGCTGCTCGTCATCGCGCTCTTCGCGTGGATCGAGCGCGGCCAGCCGAGACCTCCGCGGGCAGCCGTCGCGGCCGCCGGCGCCGCCGCCGTGCTCCCCGGCGCGATCCCCTTCGCCCACCTGTTGAACATCACCGCGGAGTCGGACACGGTCGGCCTGCAGCCGTGGTGGTTCGTCGGCAAGACGTGGACGGGCGTCCACGGCGTCGGTGTCATTGCAGTGCTCCTCGCCGCCGCGCTCGGGGCGTGCTTCCTCTGGCTTCCGCGCCGGTACGCGCCGGTCCTGCCGGCGCTCGTCGCCGTCGGCTTCCTGCTCACCTGGCTGCCGCTCGAGTTGTGGACGCACAGCTTCCCGCGACTCGCGTCGAGCGCGTACGCACAGGGGTCGAGCAAGAGGGACAAGAGCTGGATCGACGACGCCGTCGGCCGCAACGCCGACGTCGGCGTCGTCTTCCCGGGCGGCAACCAGCTTTCCGTGTGGGAGAACGAGTTCTGGAACCGGAGCGTCGACCGCGTGTACGGGCTCGGCGCGCGGCTTCCGGGCGACATGCCGGAGATCCAGACGAGCATCGATCCCGCGACCGGCGTCCTGCACGGCGTCACCGAGAGGTACGTGCTCGCGCCGACGTCGGTCCAGCTCGTGGGGACGCGCATCGCCGCCGATTCGACGAAGCAGCTCGTTCTGTACAGGATCGCGCCCCCGGCGCGCATCACCACGAGCGTCGCCGGCCTCTACCCGACGACGCCGGGAGTCGAGGCGTGGTCGGGCGCGCACGTCCGCTGGATCCACTCCGACTGCACGGGCGGCACGCTGTCCGTGCAGGTGTCGAGCGACGACAAACTCTTCACCGCGCCGTCGACGGTGGCGATCACGGGGACGACCGCGCCGCAGACGGTCAGCGTCGCGCCCACCGACGTCGACCATCGGATCGTCGTTCCGCTGACGCCGCAGAACGGCGTCTGCCGCGTCGACTTCGCGGTCTCGCCGACGCACGTCCCCGCGAACGTGGAGAAGGGCGCCACCGACACGCGCCACCTCGGTCTCCACTTCACGCCGTTCGTCTACACGCCGTGAGGGTCGTCGTCGACGTCGCGCCGCTGTCCCATCCGCGGACCGGCGTCGGCAACTACATCCGCGGCTCGCTGCAGGGGATCGCGGCCGCCGGAGGCGCCGAGATCGTCGCGTTCGCCCCCGCATCGGCGTCGGGCCGGAAGATGATCGAGGACTCGCTGCGCGGGATCCACGTCGAGGAACGCCTGCCGGTGCTGCCCGCGGCGCACGCGGTGCGCACGGCGTGGTCGCGCCTCGGCGGCATCCCCGTCGAGCGGGTCGCCGGCCGACTCGACGTCTTCCACTTCAGTGACTGGATGTATCCGCCCCAGCGCGGCGGGATCCGCTCGACGATGATCCACGACCTCGTCCCGCTCCACTTTCCCGACTGGGTGCACCGCAGGACGCGCCGCATGCACGGCGCGAAATACCTGCACGCGGCGGAGGCCTGCGACGTCGTGATGGTGAACTCCGAGTTCACCGCGAACGACGTCGCCGCCACGCTCGGCGTCGACCGGGACCGGATCCACGTCGCCTATCCCGGCGTCGATCCGGCCTTCACTCCGGACGGCCCGCGCGCGGCCGGGGACTACGTCCTCGCGGTGGGGACGCTGGAGCCGCGCAAGAACCTCTCCCATGCCATCGCCGCCGCGCAGAAGCTCGGCGTCGAGCTGCGCGTCGTCGGTGCGCGCGGCTGGGGCGGCGTCGAGGCGCGCGGCAGTGGCGTCACGTGGCTCGGACCTCTGCCGGACCACGAGCTGGCGAAGCTCTACCGCGGAGCCCGCGTGTTCGTCTATCCGTCGCGCTTCGAGGGCTTCGGCATCCCGGTGGTCGAGGCAATGGCGTGCGGGACGCCCGTGGTCGCCTCGTCGCACCCCTCGCTGGACGAGGCGTCCGGCGACGTCGCCGTCCGCGCCGACCCCGACGACCCTGACGCGATCGCGGCCGCGATCGGGCGCGCGGGCTCCGGGCGGGACGAGCGCGGCATCGAGCACGCGCGGCGCTTCACCTGGCTCGCGAACGGCCGCGCCCATCTCGCCGCGTGGGCGCGATGAAGGTCGCCGTGGACGTCACGCCGCTGGCGCTCACGCGCGCCGGCACTGCGCGCCATCTGGAGGCACTGCTCCCGCGCGTGGAGCGCGAGGTGACGGTCGAGCGCCTGCAGGGCTTCTCACGCGGCCGTGCTGGGACGCTGTGGCTCGACCTCGCCTGGTATCCGCACGTGCTTCCGTTCCGCGCGCGCGGCGCGGACCTGCTCCACTGCCCGACCTACCGCGGGCCGATCCACAGCCGCGTCCCGACCGTCGTCACCGTGCACGACCTCGCCGTTTTCCGCCGGCCGGAGGCGTTCCCGCCGTGGACGCGCACGTACAGCCGCCTCGTCGTCCCGCGCGTCGTCCGCAACGCGCGCATCGTCGTGGCGGTCTCCGAATTCACCGCGACCGAGCTCGAGGAGGTCCTCCACGTCCCGCGCGCGCGCATCAGGGTCGTTCCGAACGCCGCCGACGCGGC
>JAFALP010000420.1 GCA_019234175.1 Actinomycetota bacterium
GGTCGTGCGTCGCCCCGTACAGGAGGATGGCGGCCTTCACGTAGTTCGCTTCCGTCTCGAGGGTCTTCAGGTCGTTCGCGCCGCCGCCGGGCTGCTGGTACGGAATGCGCGGGCACGCTCCGAGGTCGTAGACGCTCGAGCGGTCCACGAACGCGAACGTCGTCTCTGCCTTGACGAGCGCAGGCGGGTCGAGCGTGGCGCCGTAGTCGTCGACGAGCGCGACGGCGTCCCACATCGGCACGTCGCTCCACGAGCTGCAGGTGCTCGCGTCCGTGCACGGCGACGGATAGTCGGGGCTCGTCTGCTCGAGGTCGCGGAGGGACTCGATCAGCGACACGTCGTGCGTCGCGCGGTAGCGCATGGCGAGCGTGTAGGTGAGCGAGTCGTCGCCCCAGTCGCGGTTGCCGGTCGCGCAATCGGCCGCATTGCACTCCCGCCACAGCCCCGAGCCGGCGTACCAGGTGTTCAGCAACGCAGAGGTCGCCCGCGCTCCTGCGGTGGCGAACGTCGGCTTCGCGGCATGCCCCGTGGTCGTCAGCGCGAGCGCGGCCAGAAGCGCGGCGCGGAACACGTCAGCTGACGGGCGGCGGCGAGCCGTCGACGCTGGCGGTCAGCTCGGGCGACCACGCGCACACCTTGCAGCCGAGACGCACGACGTCCCGCGCCCACTCGAGCGCAGTCGCGTGCGGGTCGCGCGCCGCCACCACGTCGGCCCAGTCGAGGACGTACTCGCCGAGCGCAGCGTTCCAGTGCTCGTTCGCGCCTGCGAACCCCTCGGCCGCAGGATGCGCGTAGGCGTAGAACGCCGGCTTCGGATAGCGGCCGTCGCCCGGCCACCAGCCGACGGCGATCTCCTGCGCGTCCATCGAGTTCCGGAAGATGAAGTCCTCGGACGGCGGATCCGCCGCCTGGCCGGAGAAGAGCGCGACGGCGAGGTCGAACGAGCCCCACCACGCGTTCACCGGCGTCGACCGGCCCCGGTAGGGCGCCCGCAGGTCGGCGAGGACGAGCGCTGCGCGCGTGGCCGCCTGGTGATAGTCGGCGACCTGCGAGACGTCGAGCGTCGCGTGCTCCGTGTCCTCGTCCAGCGGCGTCCTCCATGCGGTTTCCTGCGGCGTCGGTTCGATCTCGACGAACCCGGCGAAGTCGTGCACCGCGCCGAGGACGTCGCGGTAGACGTCGCGCACGGCGCGGTTGGGTGCGAGCGGCACCCGGGCGATGCGGCCGTCCACGTGCTCGACGATCGCCTCGTGCGCGTGCAGGTCGAGCGCGGCGCCGAACGCGCCAGAGCCGTTCGGCGAGGGCAGCGGCAGCGTCTCCCATCCCCGCGCGGTCAACCGCAGGGCCGCGTGCTGCAGCTCCGGCTCCGGCGGCGCGAGCGCGACCTCGAGCTTCCCGAGCAGCTGGGTGTGGGCGTGCAGCGTGTCGCACGTCGCGCTCCAGGCCTCGTACGGGATCGCCGGCCAGGCGGCCATGGCGGTAGCCTATGCGCGCATGGCCCACCTGGGTCAGGCGCAGGTTGACAATCGGCATGACGATTGGGCGATGCAGGGGGAGATCGGAAACGCGTTTGCGGAGCTCGTCGAGACGCTTCCGCTCGTCACGTACGTGGACAGCGTCGACTCGCCCCCGCGGACCCTGTACGTGAGCCCCCAGATCGAGACGATGCTGGGGTACCCCGCCCGGGAATGGATCGACGATCCCGAGTTCCTCTTCCGGGTGCTCCACCCGGACGACCGCGAGTGGATGCGCGTCCAGCGGCGGCAGCGAACCGAGGATCGGGATACGTCTCTCGAGTTCCGCGTCGTCGCGAAGGACGGCAGCGTCTACCGGGTGCAGAGCACCCGCGTCATCGAGCGGGACGCCGACGGCGTGCCCGTGCGCACGCTCGGGTTCTGGTTCGACATCACCGAGCGCGCCCGGCTCGAGGAGGAGCTCCGCCAGGCGCTCAAGTTCGAGGCGATGGGCCGGCTGGCGGGCGGCGTCGCGCACGACTTCAACAACGTCCTCCTGTCCATGCGCTTCTCCTCGGAGCTCGCGTTGCAGAAGCTCGAGCGTGGCGCCTCGAGCGAGGCCGCCGAGGCGGTGCACGAGATCCTCGCCGTCGCCGAGCGGGCGACGAACCTGACGAAGCAGCTGCTCGCATTCGCGCGCCGGCAGGTGCTCAGCCCCGAGGTGCTCGAGCTGAACGACGTCGTCTCCGACACCGAGCGCATGCTCGAGCGCCTCCTCGCGGGACAGGTGGGGCTCGAGTTCCGCCGGTCGCCGTTCCCCGTCCACGTACGGATCGACAAGGGCCAGCTCGAGCAGGTGATCGTCAACCTCGTGATCAACGCACGCGACGCGATGCCGGACGGAGGCGCCGTGCGCATCTCCGTCGGCACCGACGGCGACGCAGCCCGCCTCGTCATCACCGACACCGGCGCCGGCATGGACGCCGAGACGATCGAGCGGATCTTCGACCCGTTCTTCACGACGAAGGGCGCGGACGGGACCGGGCTCGGGCTCTCGACCGTGCACGGCATCGTCACGCAGAGCGGCGGGCACGTGACGGTCCGGTCCACACCCGGGATCGGCACGACGTTCACGATCCTCCTGCCGACGACGCCACCGGCTTGACGGATCGGCCGCGACGTGGAATCGTCGCGGTCGCACGTAACGACCGTCAAGCGGGGGAGCGATGGGGCTCGAAACGGCGTTGCTGCGGCGAATGGAGCGGTGACCGTCCGTGAGCGACGATCGCGTCGTCCTGCGCGGCAGCGAGCGCGATCCGGTCCCCGGCGCGACGCGGGTCGGCGACGTCGATCCCGCCTCGACAGTCGACCTGACCATCGTCGTGCGCCGTTCGGCGGGCGGCGGGCCCGGGACGGGGGCCGATCCGTCCGACGTCGCCTCCGTCGATGCCTTCGTCCGCGGTGCCGGCATGCAGGTGCTGTCCGCCGACGCCGAGCGGCGCGTCGTGCTCGTGCGCGCGACCGTCGCGCAGGCCTCTGCCGCGTTCGGCGTCGAGCTCGGCGAGTACCGGGCTGCCGGCGCCACGTATCGCGGGCGCGTCGGCGCCGTTCACCTGCCATCGTCCGTCGCGCCGGCGGTGGTGGCGGTGCTCGGCCTCGACGATCGGCCGCAGGCGCGCATGCACTTCAAGCAGGGGCCTCCGATCCCCGTCGGCGACCTCCCTCCGACCGCGCGCGCCGAGACGCCGCCGCATCCGTCGCCGCTGTGGCCGGCGCAGGTGGCAGAGCTGTACTCCTTCCCGACCGGCGTCGACGGCACGGGGCAGACGATCGGCATCCTCGAGCTCGGCGGCGGCTACCGCGACGCCGATCTCGATGCGTACTTCGAGAAGATCGGCACCGTGCGGCCGACGGTGATCGCCGTCCCGGTCGACGGCGGGTCGAACGCGCCGGGCGGCGATGCGGACGGCGAGGTGATGCTCGACATCGAGGTGTCCGGAGCGGTCGCGCCCGGCGCGACCATCGCCGTCTACTTCGCCGACCCGACCGACCGGGGCTTCTACGACGCGCTCTCGGTCGCCGTGCACGACAAGGCGAACCATCCGACCGTCGTCACCATCAGCTGGGGCGGCCCCGAGGACTCGTGGACCGAGCAAGCGCGGCAGGCGTTCGACGCGGTGCTCGC
>JAFALP010000093.1 GCA_019234175.1 Actinomycetota bacterium
GCGACCTCGGCGGCGGCGGCTCGGCGGAAGGCGTGGTGGACGCGCTCGAGGTGATCACGCGCGACCCGCAGGTGAAGTCGATCTTCTTCAACATCTTCGGCGGCATCACGCGCGGCGACGAGGTCGCGCGCGGGATCGTCGAGGCCCTCAACCGGCTCGACATGTCGAGGTACCCGATCGTCGTGCGGCTCGACGGCACGAACGCGGAGGAGGGACGGAGGCTGCTCGCCGACGCGGGCAACCCGAACATCCATCCCGAGGCGACGATGCTCGACGGCGCGCGGCGCGCAGTGGAGCTGGCGGCGTGAGCGACGTCTGGAGCGCGCGCGCCGAGGCCTACCGCCAGAGCGCGATCCACGCCGCCGGCGAGGATCTCGACCTCGTCGTCGACTGGTGCGAGCCCGGCCCCGGCGTCACCGTCCTCGATGTCGCCACCGGTGGCGGCCACGTCGCGCGCCGGCTGCGCGAGGCGGGCGCGACCGTCGTCACCACCGATCCCGCGCCGGGCATGGGCGCCGACACGACCGCGTTCGCGGAAGACCTTCCCTTCGCGGAGGCGAGCTTCGACGCCGTCGCCACGCGCCTCGCCGCACATCACTTCGCGGACGTCGTCACCGCCGTCAAGGAGATGGCTCGCGTCGCGAGCGGCCGCGTGGTCATCTGCGACAACACGTTCGTCTCCGAGCAGTCCGAGGAGGCCGACCGACTCCGCGACGCGAGCCACGTGCGCAACTACGCCGTCACCGAATGGGAGAGCTTCTTCGAGCTCGCGGGCCTCCGCCTCGCCGAGCAGCACCACTTCAACCGTCCGCTCGAGATCGACCCGTGGCTCGCGCGCGTCGGCTGCACCGGCGAGGACGCCGAGCGCGTCCGCGAGCTCCTCGGCGACCGCATCGAGGACGGCTGGATGCCCTTGCCGACGCTCGTGATGAAGGGCGTCAAGTAATGGCGATCATCGTCGACAACGACACGCGCCTCTGCGTCCAGGGCCTCACCGGCAGCGAGGGCCGCTTCCACGGCCTGCACAACCGCGCCTACGGCACGAACGTCGTCGCCGGCGTCACGCCCGGCAAGGGCGGCCAGGACGTCGAGGGCATTCCGGTCTTCGACACCGTCGCCGCCGCGGTGGAGGAGGCGAGCGCGAACACGAGCCTCATCTTCGTCCCCGCGCGCTTCGCCGCCGACGCCGTGTACGAGGCGATCGACGCCGGCATCGGCACCGTGATCTGCATCACCGAGCACATCCCCGTGCACGAGATGCTGCGCGCGTACACGTACTTCCGCCCGAAGGGCGTCACGATGATCGGCCCCAACTGCCCGGGCGTGCTCTCGCCGGGGAAGGCGAACGTCGGGATCATCCCCGCCGAGATCTTCAGCGAGGGAGCGGTGGGCCTCGTCTCCCGCTCGGGCACGCTCACGTACCAGATCGGCCACGAGCTGACGCAGCTCGGTCTCGGCAACTCCACCATCGTCGGCATCGGCGGCGATCCCATCGTCGGCTCGTCCTTCATCGACGTCCTGGAGAAGTTCCAGGCGGACCCGGAGACGGAGCTCGTCGTCCTCGTCGGCGAGATCGGCGGCGACGAGGAGGAGAAGGCGGCGCAGTACATCAGCGAGCACATGACGAAGCCGGTGCTCGCGTACATCGCCGGCTTCTCGGCGCCGCCGGGCAAGGCGATGGGCCACGCGGGCGCGATCATCTCCGGCTCGTCCGGCACCGCCGCCGCGAAGAAGGCGGCGCTCGAGGCGAAGGGCATCGAAGTCGGCGCGACGCCGACGGAAGTCGCACAACTCGTCGCCGCGCGCTGCAAATAGGACGGTAGGCTGCGGGACATGGCCGTCGTGAGCTTCGCGCGCGGTGTTCCCGCTCCCGAGTGCCTTCCCGTCGAGGAGCTCGCCGACTGCGCCAAGGCCGCGATCGAGCGCGACGGCAAGACCGTCCTCTCCTATGGGCCGGGCGGCGGCTACGGGCCGCTGCGGGAGTGGATCGCCGAGCGCCACGGGGTGGAGCCGGGCCGGGTCGTCATCACGAGCGGCTCCCTCCAGGGCTTCGTGTTCCTCGCCGAGCAGCTCGTGAAGCCGGGCGCGCGCGTCCTCGTCGAGGCGCCGACGTACGACCGGCCGATCAAGATCCTCCGCCGTCTCGGCGCCGAGATCGTCGGCGTGCCGATGGACGACGACGGCCTCGTGCCCGACGACCTCCCCGACGGCGACCCGGCGTTCCTCTACACGATCCCGACGTTCCAGAATCCGAGCGGCCGGACGCTCGCGCTCGAGCGCCGGCAGCGGCTCGTCGAGCTCGCGCGCGACCGCGGTCTGCTGATCCTCGAGGACGACCCGTACGGCCTCGTGCGCTACGAGGGCGCGACGCTGCCGAGTCTCTTCGACCTCGCCGGCGGCGAGGGGGTCGCGTATGCGTCCTCGTTCTCGAAGACGATCGCGCCGGGCGTGCGCGTCGGCTACTTCGTCCTTCCGGCCGAGCTCGCGGCCAAGATCGAGGCGCTCGCGGTCTCGACGTACATCTCGCCGCCGTTCATGACGCAGGCGACCGTGTACGAGTTCATCCGCCGCGGCAACTTCGAGCCGAACCTCGAGCGCGTGCGCGGGCTTCTCGGTGCGCGCCGCGACGCGATGCTCGACGCGCTCGAGCGGCACCTGCCCGAGGGCGCGACGTGGAGCCGGCCAGAGGGCGGGTACTTCGTCTGGGTCGACCTTCCGCACGAGGCGCCGTCGCTCGCCGCCGCGGAGGCGGCGGGCGTCACGTTCGTCGAGGGCAAGGACTTCTTCGCCGACGGCAGCGGCAGCAACTCGATGCGCCTCGCGTTCAGCTTCGTCTCGCCCGACGAGATCGCGGACGGCGTCGCTCGTCTCGCTGAACTGATCTAGACCGCGGTCCGCGGCACGAGTCGCGGCTGCTGCGGCGGGACGAGCTCGCCGCGCGAGACGGCCCGGAACGTCGGG
>JAFALP010000111.1 GCA_019234175.1 Actinomycetota bacterium
GGCGAGAAGCTCATCGCCGCGACGATCGACTGCACCGTCGACCTCGATCCGTCGCAGAAGGGCGTGCACATGTCACGCTTCCCCGAGCTGTTCGAGGAGGCGATCGAGAGCGTGGTCGACGACGAGGCGTTCCTCGTCGAGGATCTCGCCGAGCACGTCGCGCGCCGCATCGTCGAGCGCCAGCACGCAGTCGTCGCCGAGGTCCGCATCCACGCGCGCTACCCGTATGCGCGCCGCACGCCCGTGACCGGGCTCTCGACGCAGGAGATGGTCTCGCTCATCGGCATCGCCGCCGCGTCGCGAAACGGCGTCCGCCGCGTCGTCGGCGTGGAAGCCGTCGGCATCAACGCGTGCCCGTGCGCGCAGGGACTCGTCCGCAACGCGGCGACCGAGCGCCTGCTCGATGCCGGCTTCGAGGCCGGCGACGTCGCGCGCATCCTCGAGCTCGTTCCGCTCGCGACGCACAACCAGCGCGGCCGCGGGACGCTCTTCGTCGGATCCGCCTCGCGTGTGAACGCGGAGCGGCTCGTGCAGCTCGTCGAGTCGTCGATGAGCTCGCCCATCTACGAATTGCTGAAGCGGCCGGACGAGCTCTTCGTCGTCGAGCACGCGCATCTGCAGCCGCGCTTCGTCGAGGACTCCGTCCGCGTCGCGCTCAACGGCGTGCTCGAAGAGCTTCCCGATCTCGAGGACGACGACTTCGTCCTCTCACGGCAGGTGAACTTCGAGACGATCCACGCGCACGAGGTCGTCGCGGAGCGGTACGGCACGATCGGCGAGCTGCGCGGCGGCGGGCACGCTCCCGCGCGCCACACCGAGCTCAGGGACTGGCTGCGGGACGTCTGAAGCGGTTCTCCTCGCCGCGGAGGAGACGTCCGATGTTCGCGCGATGGAGCGCGGCGACGCCGGCGCCCGCGAACGCGGCGAACACGATCACCGGCCAGGGATAGCCGAAGAGCCACGCCCACAGCACGAGCGATGCGGCGGACACGATCGACGCGACCGACGCATACCGGGTGAGCCCGAAGACGAGCAGCCACACGCCCGCGCCCGCAGCTCCGACCAGCGGCGCGGTGCCGAGGAACGCACCGCCGGCCGTGGCCACCATCTTCCCGCCGCGCCTGAAGCGGAGGAACAACGGCCGCCAGTGCCCGAGCATCGCCGCCGCGCCGGCGAGCACGCCGGCGCCGTGCCCCGCGAGGTCCGTGGCCACGAACGCGGGCGCGAAGCCCTTGCCGGTGTCGAGCACGACCGCCGGCAGCCCGAGCTTCCACCCGTACGTGCGCCAGACGTTCGTCGCGCCGATGTTGCCGCTGCCCTTCGTGCGGATGTCCTCGCCGCGGAACACGCGCACGAGCCAGTAGCCCCACGGCATCGAGCCGACGACGTATCCGGCGACGGCGAGGCCGACGGTCAGCATGGCGCTAGTGGGGGATGCCGTACTGCGCGACCCAGCCGTTCACGACGTCCCAGTCCAGGTTGTCGAGGAACACGCCGATGTACGCGCCGCGGTCGGTCTGGTAGTCGAGGAAGTACGCGTGCTCGTACACGTCGAGGGCCACGAGCGGCGTCGCGTTCCAGACGGGGAAGGTGTTCTGCGCATCGCCGACGTAGTTGAACAGCCGGCCCTCGTCCCAGTCGAACGCCGTCCACGCCCAGCCCCGCGCCGCCATCCCGGTGGCGCGCAGGTCAGCCGCCCATGCGTCGGCGGAGCCGAAGTCGCGCTGCACGAGCGCGCCGAAGGCGCCCGTGGGGTCGCCGCCTCCGCCGCCGAGGTGGCCGAAGTACACCTCGTGGTTCTTGATGCCGCCGATGGCGAAGGTCAGGTCGACCTTCAGCGAGCGCACGTCGGAGAACACCTGGTTGGCGGCGCTCGCGTCGGCGTCGGCGAGGCGGCCGAGGATCTCGTTGCGCTTGTTGACGTAGCCGACGTACAGCTTGTAGTGGGCCTCGATGGACGCGCGCGAGATGCCATCGAGCTCGTACAGCTCCGCTCGCAGCGGGCGGGGGGCGATCTCCTCGAAGTTGAAGGCGAGCGGAGCCATGGCGAGGGAGCATATCCTCCGCGTCGAGACGACCAGACGGTTGAAAGGAGCCCCGCGATGCCCTTCGAACTGCCCGACCTGCCCTACGCATACGACGCGCTGGAGCCGACCATCGACGAGGCGACGATGCGCGTGCACCACGATGCGCACCACAAGGCGTACGTCGACAACGCGAACGCCGCGCTCGCGGGGACCGAGTGGGAGAATCGGCCCGTCTTCGAGATCCTCGGGGACATCGAGATCATCCCGGAGACCATCCGCGCCGCCGTTCGCAACAACCTCGGCGGCCACTCCAACCACTCGCTTTTCTGGATGAGCATGTCGCCCGACGGCGGCGGCGCGCCCGGCGGCGATCTCGCTGCCGCGATCAACGACTCGATCGGCTCGTTCGACGAGCTGAAGAAGGCGATGAACGAGGGCGGCGTGAAGCGCTTCGGCAGCGGCTGGACGTGGCTCGTCTGGGACGGGACCGGGCTCGCGGTCTACTCGACGCCGAACCAGGACTCCCCGATCATGCAGAGCGACGTCCCGCTGCTCGGCATCGACGTCTGGGAGCACGCCTACTACCTCAAGTACCAGAACAAGCGCCCTGCGTATCTCGAGGCCTGGTGGAACGTCGTCGACTGGCCCGAGGTCGAGCGCCGGTACGCCGAGGCGACAACCGACTAGGCAGGCAAATCCGCCGGGAGGCGGGATGCGTATGAACGAAGGCGATATGGAGCTCGCGATCGAGAGCACGGCGAACCAGGACAGCCCGATCATGGACGGGAAGCACCCGATCATGGGGAACGACGTCTGGGAGCACGCCTACTACCTCAAGTACCAGAACAAGCGGGCGGACTACCTCGGCGCGT
>JAFALP010000373.1 GCA_019234175.1 Actinomycetota bacterium
CATCCGGCTCTGCGACTCATGCAGGCCGAGCGAGCAGCCGGTGCCGATCGGCAGGTGCGCGAAGCGCCGCGGGATCTGGTGCTCGTACAGTCCGTGCCCGTACTCGTGCATCGTCGAGAAGAGCGACTTGAGGCTGTCCTCGTAGTAGTGCGTGGTGATGCGGATGTCGTCGATGCCGGCGCCGGACGCGAACGGATGCTCGGTCGGATCGATGCGCCACGTGTCGGGACGGTGGCCGAACATGTCGACGACCTCGTGGTCGAGAGCGATCTGCCGGTCGAGCGGGAAGTGCCCGACGAGGAATGAGTCGTCGACCTCGCGGTCGCGCACCTCGGCGATGAGCGGCACGAGCTCGGCCTTGATCTCGTCGAAGATGCGCGAGACGTCGGCGGTCTTCATCTCCGGCTCGAAATCGTCGAGCAGGACGTCGTAGGGCTCCTCCTGCGGCTCGAAGCACTCGACGTACTCGTGCCTGAGCGCGACGTTGCGCTCGAGCGGCTCGAGGAACATCGCGAAGTCGGACGTCTCCTTCGCGCGCACCCAGACGGGGTTCGCCTCCGCCGATGCGAGCGCCATCTCGCCGCGGAGCGCGACCGGCACCTGGACGGCCTTGTCGTACGTCCGCCGCGCGAGGCGGACGAGGCCCCAGTCGTCCGAGTCGTGGTCGAGCGAGTCGACGTCGATGTCGTCGAGCAGACGGCCGATCTCGGGATCGGTCAGCTTCTCGTGCGCGAGACGCTGCAGGAGCGCGAGGTGCTGCGCGCGGTGCCCCGTGCCGGCCGCCGGCATGATCGTGCGCTGGTCCCAGCCGAGCAGGAAGGCGATGTCGCCCAGCCCGTGCAGGTCGGTGAGGCGTGACTTCAGCTGCTCGAGGGCATCCGCCATGGACCTGACCGTACTAAAGTCCAGCCGCGCGCTGCCGCAGTCTAGGGGCAGTCGCTCGTCGTCTTGTCGTTGTCGGTATCGAGCGTGAACGTCGTCGTGTTCGTCTGAGGCGTCCCGCTCGGGGTGTTGATGCTCGTAGTGATCGTCGCCATCCCGAACTGGGAGACGGTGAACGGCGTGATCACCGAGCCGTCCGAGCCGATCGTCACCTGGTTCGTCTGCGACAGGCCCTGGCCGACGAACATGACGGTTCCGCGCCAGCCGCCCGCGCCCGGATCGCGGATGTGCACGTTCTCCGTGGATGTCGACCCGTTGTTCGTGACGTAGACGCAGACTGTGAGCGGGCCGGCGCTGGGAGCCGCCGTCGTCGTGGTCGACGCCGGCGGGGTGTAGCTCTCGAAGTAGACGAGGATCTTCTTCTTCAGCGGTATCGCCTGGGTGAGCTTCTTCTTGGCGGAGTCGAGATCGTTTTGCTCCGCGGGCTCCTTCTCGGTCCGCGCCGCGTTCAGCTCGTTGACGGAGTCGCGATCGAGCTGCGTGGCCGTGGCAGCCTGGCTGGAGACATCCGGATCGTCGCTGTGATCGTGCGCATCGATCGACTTCGAGACGTCGTCCAACGCGTCGAATGCAGACTTCGAGGCAGAGAACGCTGAGAGGACGCGGTGCCGCGCGATCGCCTTGAGTGCGGCCTTTTCGTCCGCGATCGCCTTCTCGACTCCCCGGGTGTTCTGCGCGACCAGGATCTCGTCGAACGGGGGCTTGTCATTCCGCGCGGCCATCGACGCAGCGGCCAAGCCGCTCCCGAGGAGAAGCGCCGCCGCGACCGTGATGAGAGCCGCCCGCACCCGCCGGCGACGCTACCACTCTCGACCTCGGCCGCCTAGCGAAGGTGGCGAACGGGACTCGAACCCGCGACCACCGGGACCACAACCCGGGGCTCTACCAACTGAGCTACCGCCACCGCGAAGCGGCTACAGGGTACCGCCTCGCGTGACGGCGCGGCTCTTCGCGAAGAGCTCGACCATCGCCTTGTTGAACGCGGGGATGTCGTCGGGCTTCCGGCTCGTGACGATGCCGTCGTCCTCGACCACTTCCTCGTCCACCCAGGTGCCGCCGGCGTTGCGGATGTCGGTCTGCAGCGACGGCCACGACGTCAGCGTGCGGCCCCGGGCGAGCCCCGCCTCGACGAGCACCCACGGGCCATGGCAGATGACGGCCATCGGCTTGCCCGCCGCCGCGAAGTCCCGGACGAATGCGACCGCGTTCTCGTCCGCGCGCAGCTGGTCGGGATTGCCGACGCCGCCGGGAACGAGGAGCGCGTCGTAGTCGTCGGGCGAGACCTCCTCGGCCGTCCTGTCCACCTTGATCGCCTTCGCCGGATGGAAGTGGTCGAATCCCTGGATCTCGCCGTCGTGGATGGAGACGATCTCCGTCTCCGCGCCTGCGTCCTCGAGCGCCTTGCGCGGCTCTTCGAGCTCCACGCGCTCGAACATGTCGGCGGCGAGGATCGCCACCTTCGCGCCTGCGAGCTTCTTGTCTGCCATCGTCGACCCCCTTGTGGTTTTCCACGCCGGTACCCGTTCGAACGCCGCTGTACCCTCCCCGTGAGCGCCCGTAGCTCAGGGGACAGAGCGGCGGACTTCTAATCCGCGGGTCGGAGGTTCGAATCCTCCCGGGCGCGTCACGAAGTACCCGTCCTGAGCGGGTCCCGGAGGAGAGCTACTCGCGCACAAGAGGCGATGGCGCATCACCGCCACGGGTGTTCTTCGCACGGCGAAGCTGATGCTCGGCTTGCGCGCGGAGCGCCTTTGCTTCTTCGCGAAGGCGCTCTGCTCGCGCCGTTTGGCTCGCGCGATGGCCGGTGGCGAGGACATCGCCGCCGGTATCGCGGATGCTCACGTATTGGTCAACCGTGAGGTTGACGTGCTCGTAGCAATCCGCCCGTCCGCATTCGCAGAAGAAGTCCCACTCATGCGCGCCCGATGGCGACTCGACGGCGACTTCGAGGATGTGCCTATTCACTTCCGTCAGCGCCGCAGTCTTGATGCCGCGCTTCAAGATCGACGCCCGCGGTCGGCAAGCGAATGGTCGAAACCACATGCGGTACTTGCCATGACGTTCACCCTTCCGCCTGCTTGACCCGCGCCTCGCTGCACGAGGGCGGACTGGGATCTCTGGCGCCGTAAGGAACTGGCAGGCGGCGGAAGGGAATTGGAGCCAAGGATCGTACCCTCGGAACCCTCACCGAACAAGGGCCGTCCATGGAGCGCGGGTCGGAGGTTCGAAGCTAGGAGCGGTCGCCGAAGTCGGTGGTCACGATCGTGACCGGCCGGCCGCCGTAGACGCCGGTGGCGTCGGCGACATGCACGGCGGAGATCCCGATCTCGCGCCACTGCGGGTCGAGCATGTTCTTGCGGTGCTCGGGGCTGTTCTCCCACATCACCACGGCCTGCTGCGCGCCGACGTCCGGCGACGACCACAGGAGGTTCTCCCCCACCGACCAGAACGAGAAGCCGCCCTGCGGATAGAAGGTCGCGACGCGCTTCCAGAAGGCGGTGCCGTCCTGCGAGGGATGGGCGAAGTAGCCGTCGGCCGCCATCTGCTGCGAATGGCTCCGCGCCGAGAGCGTCAGCGCCGCCGACAGCCGGAGCGCGGGCAGATGATTCTGCGCGCGGAAGGCGTTGATGTCCGCGAGCACGCCCTGCTCCAGCGTGGTCAGCGAGACAGCCTGCCGGTGCGTCGCCGCCGGCGCTGCCGTTGCCACCGCGGCGGCGGCGAGCAGCGCTGCCCCCAACACAAGGATCCCACGAGCCACAGAGCCAGAGTCGCCATCGCGGAGGGCACCGTCTATGGGCCGTTCGGCCTGTTCTCGCGGCCGAGGGTCCCAGCGTCAGCAAGAATGCGCGCCATGTCCCTCCATGCAGGCCCTCTCGAGCAGGACGCGACGCTCCCCGACGGCAAGGTCGTCCACGTCCGCGTGGGGATCGCCGACGACGGCTACGTCGCCGACCGGAAGATCGACACGGTGATCCTCGAGCTCAGCAACGACAACGAGCATCTCGCCGCGGTCACGACCATCCTCGACGCCGACCAGACCACCGAGGCGCTGCATCTCATCCGGCGCGTCGTCGAGGGCCTGGAGAGCGGCGAGCTCGCTCCCACCGCGCACGCCATCGAGCCGCTCGCGGATACGCTCTTCTGACATGACCGCAGCGACGCTGCACACGAACCACGGGCCCATCGCCGTCGAGCTCTACGACGACGACGCGCCGAAGACGGTCGAGAACTTCCTCTCGCTCGCGCGCAAGGGCTTCTACGACGGCGTCATCTTCCACCGCGTCATCCCCGGCTTCATGGTCCAGGGCGGCGATCCCGAGGGCAGCGGCCGCGGCGGTCCCGGCTTCAAGATCAAGGACGACTTCCCCAACCAGCACGGCCTCCACTTCACCAAGGGCAAGCT
>JAFALP010000032.1 GCA_019234175.1 Actinomycetota bacterium
CAGCGGCTCGTCGCCGGCATCGGGAACATCTGGCGCTCGGAGGCGCTGTGGGACGCGCGCGTGTCGCCGTGGCGCGACGACGCCGACGACGACGAGATCCGAGCCGTCCTCGCTGCCGCGCACGACGGCATGACCGCGTCCGTCGCAGGCGCGCGGCGCCCGCGCAACGTCTACCGCCGCGCCGGCCGCGCGTGCCGCCGCTGCGGCACGCCAATCCGCGCCGCCGGGCTCCGCACCGCCTACTGGTGCCCCGAGTGCCAGAAAGGAGGCACGGAGCCGAAGGCGTAAGGAGCAGGTTGCGATGAAAGCACCGCACCTGTACGACTCGCTGCGACGCTTCTGCCTCGGCGCGTTCTCCGTCTTCCACACGGAGGATCTCCCGTTCGCCTTCGAGGAGCACGCGCCCTCGTTCTACGAGTACCGGCCGCTCGTGAAGGGCTTCGTCGAGGGCCAGGCGGAACGGCTGCGCTCGCGCCGGGACGTGCAGGAGGCGCTCGACGACCTCGCGCGCGAGCCGGCCGCGGCGTTGTACAGCGACGCGTACCGCACCATCCTCGTGCCCCTGCTCGTCCGCGTCGCGGAGGGATGCGGCGGTTTCGACTGGGACGACGCCGCGTACGACCGCGCGTACGCGGAGACCGAGGCGCTGCTCTTCGGCGAGGGACACATGTACGGCGCGATCGCGCCGCTCGTCGGCATCTCCTGCGGCAGCACGATCGAGCTCGGCGACGGGTTGCGCGTGCGCCCGAGCGTGACCGGCGAGTTCTCGACGCTGTGGCCCGAGTCGGCGGGACTGCTCCCGCGCGACTTCGGCCGCGAGGTCGACCGCCACTGCGTGCTCGAGCTCGAACGCTCGCTGCCGGAGGGGACCGAGGACGTTCCCGACGCGCCCGGCGAGCTCGCCGACGCCGTCACCGCCGTCCGGCTCGCCACGGCCGCGCCGGTCGCCGCCGGACCGGTGCTGTTCGAACGCCTCGACTGGCAGCCGTTCGGGATCAGGCCGGTGCTCCCGATCGCGGCGACGCCCCCTCCGGGCGAGCCGTCGCGCCTCGACCCGTTCCGCTCGCAGGTGGCGACGCGGCTCATCCCGCAGCTCGCGCTCGCCGACGCCGACGCGCATCTCGGCGACGCCCTCGACCGCTGGGAGCTGTCGCTCTTCCAGGACGATCCGTTCCGCGGCGAGCAGCTGCGCCACGCGCTCGACGCCGCGCTCGGGGAGGGCGACGGCGTGTGGGCGGCGGCCATGCGCGCGGCCGCGCTGCTGAACGAGACCGACGCGGAGCAGTTCCGCACGCCGACGCCGGACGTCATGCGTCGCACGCTCGTCGCCATGCTCGAGCACGGCGACCGCGCCGCGCTCCTGCGCGAGCTCGACGGAAAGCTGCTCGGCTCTCGCGCGCAAGACGCGAACGTTCCGGCACGGATCGCCCTCTAAGTTCGGCGCATGGACGAGGTGCACGCCGTTCTCCGGCGGCTCGACCGCATCGAGACGCTCGAACGCGAGGGCGCGCACCCGGCGACGGTCCTCGCCGAGCTGCACGAGCTCGTCCGCGAGGCGGAGGCGTGGGCGCGCCTCGAGGGCGACGAGCGCGCCCGTGCGGCGGCGGCGGCGATCGCGGAGCGTGCGATGATCGCCGTGTGAGGGTCGTCCACTGGGACGAGGTCGAGTCGCGCCGTTCGCACATGCGGGGCGCCGGCGGCGACTGGCGCTTCCTCGGCGAGGCCGCCGGGTCCGTCGGCGTGGGCGTGAACCGGGTCCTGCTCGGCCCCGGCGAGGTCTCGACGCCCGCCCACGTGCACGGCGCCGACGAGGAGACCTTCTTCATCCTCGGCGGCGACGGCCTGTCGTGGCAGGACGGCCAGACGTACGAGGTCCGCGCGGGGGACTGCATCGTCCACCCGCCGCGCGGCGCCGCGCATACGATCCGCGCCGGCCAGCACGGGCTGGACTTCCTCGTCTACGGGCCGCGCAATCGCATCGCCGGCTCGTATCTCCCGCGCGTGGGCGTGTACTGGCTGTGGCCGACGTGGGCCGACGTGGGCAAGCCGCCGCATCCGTACGAGCGCGACCAGCACCTGGAGTGGCCCGATCCCAGCCCACGTCCCGAGTCGATCGTGAACGTCGACGACGTCGACGTGCAGTTCGGCGGCCGGTCGCGGCGGCTGAGCGCGGCCGCGGGTGCGAAGCTCACCGGGCTGAACCTCGTCACGCTCCCGGTCGGCGAGGAGGGGGCGCCGCCCCACTGCCACACGGCCGAGGAGGAGCTCTTCGTCGTCCTCGCCGGCGAAGGCGAGCTGGAGCTGTGGGCGCCGCCCGATCCGCAGCACCGCTTTCCGGCAGACCCCGTCGAGCGGCATCCGGTCGGCGCGGGCCACGTCGTGTCGCGGCCCCCGGGGACGCGGATCCCGCACTCCTTCCGGGCCGGCCCCAACGGCCTGACGTACCTCGCCTACGGGACACGCGACTCGAACGACGTGTGTTGGTACCCCCGCTCGAACAAGGTCTACTTCCGCGGGCTCGGGGTCATCACCCGGATGGAGCTGCTCGATTACTTCGACGGCGAACCCGACGAATAGCTGAGAAGGGGTAACGCTCTCGTAGCCGAATTGCCGATAGCTCCGTTAGACAGCTGTGCGGCGGCTTCTCTCCAACAAGAAGGTGCAGGTCATCGCGAACGGCGGCTTCGCCCTCGTGGTGCTCGTCGTGGCCATCGTCGGGGGCCGGCACTTCGCGCACAGCGGCTTCGCCCTGAGCCACGCCGACCCGCTGCTCCTCGCCGGAGCCGTTCTGCTCTTCCTCGTCGCGTACGCGTTCAAGGCGTGGGGATGGCAGCGGCTCTTCACCGACGAGGATCGCCCCCAGGCGAGCGCGCTCGCGTTCGCGGGCGGCGCGGCCTGCGTCGGAGGCGTCGCGCTTCCGGGCCGGCTCGACGACGCGCTCCGCGTCGCGTGCGTGAAGCGGTTCCCGGGCGTGCGCACCAGCATCGGCGCGCTCGCGCTCAGTCTCCTCGTCCTCGGCATGCTCGACAACGCCGCGCTCGCGCCGATGTCCGCGGTTGCTGCCGTGCACGCGAGCTCGTGGACGGTCCGCCTCGGCTTCGGCGTCGTCGCGCTCGCCGGCGTTCTCGCCGCCGCGTTCGTCGCGTCGCTGCCGAGGCTCGCCGGCGTGGCCTTCGTCCAGCGCTTCCGCCTCGGCCGCTGGCTCGCGACGCACACGCACTGCAACCGCCGCGCGGCTGCGGCGCTGGTCTTCATCTCCGTGTCGTGGGCGCTGCGTGCGACGGCGGTCTTCCTCCTGCTCGACGCGCTGTCGATGAACCGCTCGTTCCCGCTCGCACTCGCGTTCCTCTGCGCCTCGGCCGCCTCGGCCGCGCTGCCGATCGCGCCGGCGGGCGCGGCGACGCAGGCGGGCGCGGGCTCTGCGATCCTCATCGCCAGCGGCGTGCACGCGGGCGACGCGATCGCGTTCTCGGTCGCGGCTCAGGTGCTCGTCGTCGGCACCGGCGCCGTCGTCGTGCTCCTGCTCGCGGGCTGGCAGCTCGCGCGGCGGGCGCGCTTCGTCAGTGCGCTGCGGCCGCTTCCGGCGCGCTAGCGACGAAGTCCCGTCCGCGCACGAGCGCGAATCCGAGGATCGTGCCGGCGAGCGCGACGAACGTCGCCACGAGGAAGATGTTGTTCAGCCCGTGCACGAACTGGTGCTTCGTGCCGCCGACCATGTACGACGCCTGGAAGATCGCGCCGAGCCCGGCGATGCCGGTGGCGATCCCGACCTGCCGGAACGTGTTGTTG
>JAFALP010000052.1 GCA_019234175.1 Actinomycetota bacterium
CTTCGTCGGGTCCGCGTGCAGCCACTCGCGCAGATCGCCGACGACGTGGATGGCGACCTTGTTCAGGTCGGCGTAGCGCCGCGCCTCGGGCGTCTCCTCGGCGACGTACAACTGGTCGTCGACGTAGCAGTTGATGTGGAAGCCCGCTTCGAGGACGGCATCGATCACCTCGAGTGCACGCTCCCGTGGGATCGGGACATGCCGCAGGAACTCGCCGGTCGTCGGGTCGGCGACGAGAGCGCCCTGGTAGCAGACGACCGGATCGTCGAGCTCGGCCTCGCGAAGAAACGGCAGTACCGCCTGAAACATCCGTCCGGTGACGACGATGACGTGAACGCCCGTGGCGCG
Organism: Actinomycetota bacterium; assembly: GCA_019234175.1. Taxonomy (GTDB): domain Bacteria; phylum Actinomycetota; class Thermoleophilia; order Gaiellales; family Gaiellaceae; genus Palsa-739. The sequence goes on from JAFALP010000052.1 coordinate 349, forward strand.
CGTCGCCTCGATCGCCGCGCGCGTGCGGGGACGGAGCACGGCGTCGGCGCCGATGAGGGTCCGGTCGAGGTCGACCGCGAACGCGGCCAGCGGATCCGGAAAGCCGGCGGGGAGGTCTACGGAACGGAGCCGCCGGTCGACTTCACGACGTAGGCGGCGACGTCGGCGATCTGCTGCGTGGAGAGGGTGGCCTTGAACGACGGCATCGCGGCGCCGCCGTTCGTCACCTGCGCGGTCACCGCGCGGTAGTCCGGCTTCAGGGTGTCGAGGTTCGGGCCGACCGTGCCGGTCGCGTGCGCGGCGGCGAGGGTGTGGCAGCCGGCGCAGCCGGATTTGGCGAAGATGCCGGCGCCCGCGCTCGGGTTCCCCTTCAGCTTGAAGGCCGGGACGATGGGGAAGGTCGGCGCCTTCGGCAGCGTCCCGACCACCGTCACCGGCGTCGGGGTGGCGACGCCCTGTGCTCCGCAGCCGGCGGCGACGCCGGCGACGAGCCCGCATGAGAGAACGATGAGAACCGCGCCGCGCACGGTGCGAGACTCTATCGGCCCGGAGTACCATCGGAGACGTGAAGCGCAAGAACTACGGACGCGATCGGGGCCTGACCCTGCGGATGCTCGCCACCGGCGGCCTGCTCGGCCTGCTCTACGTCGTCTTCGCCGTCGTCCTCTTCTCGGTGCTGAACGTCGGCCTGGCGCCGATGCTCGTGATCGTCGTCGCGCTCGCCGCCATCCAGTACTACACCTCGGACAAGCTCGCACTCGCGGCGAGCGGGGCGAAGATCGTCTCCGAGCAGGAGGAGCCGGAGCTGCACGCCATGGTCGAGCGGCTGTGCGCGATGGCCAGCCTTCCGAAGCCGCGCGTCGCGGTCGTCCCGACGGACGTGCCGAACGCGTTCGCGGCCGGCCGCAACCCGAAGCACGCTGTCGTCGCGGTCACGCAGGGCCTGTGGCGCCGGCTGGAGCCGCAGGAGATCGAGGGCGTCCTCGCGCACGAGCTCTCGCATGTCGCCAACCGCGACGTGCTGGTCATGACGGTCGCGAGCTTTTTCGCGATGCTCGCTGGCCTCCTCACTCGTTGGGGTCTCTTCTTCGGGATGTGGGGCGGCGGCTTCGGCGGCGGCGGCAACCGCAGCAACAACAACAACCAGGGCGGCGTGCCCGTGTTCCTCATCGTGCTCGCCGTGTCCGTCGTGACGTACGCGATCAGCTTCATCCTCATCCGGACGATCTCGCGCTACCGCGAGTACGCGGCCGATCGCGGCTCCGCCCTCATCACCGGCGCTCCGGAGCATCTGATGAGCGCGCTGCAGAAGATCTCGAGCGGAATCACCATGATCCCCCAGCGCGACCTGCGCGAGGTCCAGGCGATGAACGCGTTCTTCATCATGCCGACCAACTGGCGCCAGCAGATGAGCGAGCTCTTCATGGATCACCCGCCACTCGAGAAGCGCCTCGCCGCCCTCGCGGAGATCGCCCGCGAGATGGGCCGGCCCGTCGCTGCCTAAGCCGGAAGTGCTGCGCACTTCCAGCTTGTGAGGGTCCCCGCTTCGCGGAGCGCTCGCCGGCGGAGCCGGCGAGCTCCTACGGTGTCGGCGGCGGTTTCGTTCTGCGCGATCGGTCGTGCCTTCGGCAGGCCCGATCGCTGGTGCGACCTCCGCTAACGCTGCCCGTTAGCTCCGGTCTGAAGCCGCTGAGGTGGGCGAGTGTTCGGGAATGTTCCTCGAGGGCTAGTTGCGGATGAGTCGGGCTAACCGCTGTGCGAGCGGCAGGGGCATGTCGAATTCCAGGTCAGGCGGTCCCGTGCAGACGCCCT
>JAFALP010000165.1 GCA_019234175.1 Actinomycetota bacterium
GAACACGGCGGCGCTCCTCGAGCTCCTCGGATGGCTGAAGCCCGTGAAGCTCGCCGCCGAGGCGGTTGCGGCGCTGGCCGGGCCGCCGCTCGCCACGTACACCGGCGTGCTCCTGTCGGATACTGCGATTCCCGTCTGGCACGAGGGGCGCCACGAGCTTCCCTGGATCTTCGGAGCCAGCGCAGCCGCGAGCGCGGGCGCGGCCGCCGCTCTGTTCCTGCACCCCGACGACGCGGCCCCTGCGCGTCGCCTCGCGATCGGCGGCGTCGCCGCCGAAGGCTTCGCGATGAAGGCGATGGCGTCGAGGCTCGGCGAGGCCGGCGAGGTGTACCGCAAGGGCGCCGCCGGAAAGCTCTCGCTCGCCGCGAAGGCGATGGCCGCCTCGGGCGCTGCCATCCTCGCGACGCGCGGCGGCAGGAGCAGGAAGGCGACGGTGCTCGGCGGGGCACTCGTGTGCGCGGGCGAGCTCTGCCTGCGCTGGTCGGTGTTCAAGGCCGGCGTCCAGTCGGCGCGCGATCCGAAGTACACCGTCAAGCCGCAGCGCGAACGATTGTTTGCGAAGCACACGCACGGATAGGTCTCGACCTACCACGACAAAGGGGGTCGAAGTGCAATTGCAGTCGATCGACGACGTCTTCGCACACGAGGTCGGCGACCTCATCTCGGCCGAGAAGCAGCTGATCGAGGCACTGCCGAAAATGGCGTCCGCAGCCTCCAACCAGCAGCTTCGCGAGGCCTTCGAGCAGCACCTCGCCGAAACGCGCGACCATCTCTCCCGGCTCGAGGAGATCGCCGGGCAGCTCGGTCTGAGCGTGAGCGACGAGACATGCAAGGCGATGAAGGGCCTCATCGCCGAGGGCTCCGAGATCATCGAGGCGCAGGGCGACCCGTCGGTGAAGGACGCCGCCCTCATCTCCGCGGCGCAGCGCGTCGAGCACTACGAGATCGCCGCGTACGGCACGACGAAGACGCTGGCCGACCAGCTCGGCCACACCGAGGCGAAGGACCTGCTGGACCAGACGCTCGACGAGGAGTCGAACGCCGACAAGCTCCTCACGAAGATCGCCACCGGCGGGCTGATGAAGTCCGGCGTCAACGAGAAAGCGACGTGACGTAGGCGTCGCCACCCGGCGGCGCCCCACTCTCCTCGTGTGGCCTCCGCGCACCGGGCTCGACGCGCGGAGGCTGCACGTGGAGCAACGCTTCGACGACGCCGTCGAGACTCTCGTACGGACGGTCCGGGATCCCGCTGAGAAGGTGGAGCAGGGCGGGCCGCGCCCCCTGTGCGACCGCATAGGCCGCGAGGCCCCGGGGCGTCGCCGGCAGGTCGACGCCGATGAGCGTCGACTTCAGGATGGCGGCGTCCTGCGAATCCACCGATCACCTGTTTCCTGCTCGTCGGCACGGAAACGCCGACGAGATGACAGAACTCGGATTCGCACTCTCCTCTGAGGATCACCCGCCGAACGAGCTCGTCCGCCAGGCCGCGCTCGCCGAAGAAGCCGGCTTCGGCTTCTGCATGATCTCCGACCACTATCACCCGTGGGTCGATGCCCAAGGGCAGAGCCCCTTCGTCTGGTCGACGCTCGGCGCGATCGCGCACGCGACGCGGACGATCCGCGTCGGTACCGGCGTCACGTGCCCGCTCATCCGGCAGCATCCCGGGCTCGTCGCGCAGGCGGCCGCCACCGTCGCCGCGATGATGCCCGGCCGCTTCTTCCTCGGCGTCGGCACGGGAGAGAACCTCAACGAGCACGTCTTCGGCGCGCGCTGGCCGCTTCCCGACGAGCGTGTCGAGATGCTCGAGGAGGCGATCGAGGTCATGCGGCTCCTGTGGCAGGGCGGCGAGCAGACGCACCGCGGGCGCTACTACACCGTCGATCACGCGCGCGTGTACACGCTTCCCGACGAACGCGTGGAGGTGTACGTCGCCGCGTCGAAACCGAACGTCGCGGAGCTGGCGAAGCACCTCGGCGACGGCCTCATCTCGACGGCGCCGGACGAGGACGTCGTGAAGGCCTTCGGCGCGAACGGGAAGCCGCGCATCGGGATGATGCACTGCGCGTACGACACGGACGCGAACAAAGGCCTGGAGCGCGCGACGAAGCTCTGGCCGAACCTCGCGCTCGAAGGACCACTCGGACAGGATCTCGCCACGCCGTCCGACTTCGAGGAAGCGGCGGGCATGGTCGACGAGGAGGACGTCGCCGAGTCGACACCACATGGGCCGGACCCGAAGCCCTACCTGGAGCTGATCGGCAAGTACGCCGACGCCGGGTTCTCGCACGTGTACATCCACCAGATCGGCGAGAACCAGGACGAGTTCGCGGACTTCGCGCGTCGAGAGCTGATGCCGCGGCTCTAGACTGGGGTCATGGCGACGCTGCGCGTGGATGACGAGACGTACGAGATCCACCGTCTCGACCCCTCCGCGAGCCGCCTCCCGTACACGCTGCGGATCCTGCTCGAGAACGTGCTCCGCAGCGGCGGCGACCCGGCGCCGATCGCGAACTGGGACGCGGCCGCCGATCCGGCCGACGAGATCTCGTTCATGCCGGCGCGCGTCCTGCTGCAGGACTTCACCGGCGTCCCCGCGATCGTCGACCTCGCCGCCATGAGGGATGCGATGAGGGATCAGGGCGGCGACCCGGCGAAGATCAATCCGCTCATCCCGGCCGAGCTCGTCATCGACCACTCGGTGCAGGTGGACGAGTTCGCCTCGCGGCTCGCGATCGAGCGCAACGTCGAGCTCGAGTTCGAGCGCAACCGCGAGCGGTACGCGTTCCTGCGCTGGGGCCAGCAGGCCTTCGACACGCTCGAGGTGGTCCCGCCGAACACCGGCATCTGCCACCAGGTGAACCTCGAGTACCTCGCGCGCGTCGTCGAGGCGCGCGCCGGCGTCGCGTTCCCCGACACGCTCGTCGGCACCGACTCGCACACGACGATGGTGAACGGCCTTGGCGTGCTCGGCTGGGGCGTCGGCGGCATCGAGGCGGAGGCGGCGATGCTCGGCGAGGCGCTGTCGATGCTCGTGCCGAAGGTCGTCGGACTCCGGTTGAGCGGCGCGCTGCGCGAGGGCGCGACGGCGACCGACCTCGTCCTGACGGTGACGGAGATCCTGCGCAAGACGGGCGTCGTCGGGAAGTTCGTCGAGTACTTCGGGCCGGGCGTGCCCTCGCTCGCGCTCGCCGACCGCGCGACGCTCGGGAACATGAGCCCCGAGTACGGCGCGACGTGCGGCTTCTTCCCCGTCGACGACGTGACCCTCGGCTACCTGCGCCTCACCGGCCGCAGCGAGGAGCGCGTCGCGCTCGTCGAGGCGTACTGCAAGGAGAACCTCCTCTGGCACGAACCGCACGAGCATCCGGAGTACTCGCAGGTCGTCGAGCTCGACCTCGGCGACGTCGAGCCCTCGCTCGCCGGGCCTCGACGGCCGCAGGACC
>JAFALP010000147.1 GCA_019234175.1 Actinomycetota bacterium
GGACCGCCGCGCCGAGCACGTCGTGGCCGTCGCGGAAGATGCGGGCGGCGACGTCCACGCGCTCGCCGGCGATGCGCTTCACGGGGAAGCGGCCGCAGTCGACCTGCGGCTGCACCTCGAGGATCATCGTTCTCGGGGGCGGGGTCGTCGTCTTCGGAAGCGGCACGTCGCGGGAAGTCTTCCGGATACGCAAGGATCAACGCATGGAGCTCGTGCGTTCGTCCGGAATCCTCCTGCATCCGACCTCCCTGCCGAGCGGCCGGCTCGGAGACGACGCGTATCGATTCCTCGACTGGCTCGCCGAGGGCGGGCAGTCGTGGTGGCAGATGCTGCCGCTCGGGCCTCCCGACGAGTTCGGCTCCCCGTACCGGACGTCGTCGGCGTTCGCCGTCTCGCCGGCGCTCCTCGGCGATCCGAACGCTCCCGTTCGCACACAGGAGGTCGAGGAGCTCGTCGCGCGCGGGCCGTTCTGGACCGGCGAGTGGGCCGGGTACGCCGGCCCGGGCGCGCTCGCCGACCAGGTGCGCTTCGAGCGCGAGTGGACGGCGCTGCGCACGTACGCGCGCGACCGCGGCGTGCGGCTCATCGGCGACGTCCCCATCTACGTGTCCGACACGGGAATGGACGTCGCCTCGTGGCCGGAGCTCTTTGCGCACGGCGAGGTCGCCGGTGCGCCCCCCGATCCGATGAACGCGAACGGCCAGCACTGGGGCAATCCCCTGTACGACTGGCCGGTGCACCGCGCCACCGGGTTCCGCTGGTGGGTCGAGCGGTTCCGGCGCGTGTTCGCGCACGTGGACATGGTCCGCATCGACCACTTCCGCGGCTACGTCGCCTACTGGGCGATTCCGGCGCGCTCCAAGACCGCGCGCAACGGGCACTGGCGGCCGGCGCCGGGCCGCGAGCTGTTCCACGCCGTCGAGCGGGCGCTCGGAGACCTCCCGCTCATCGCCGAGGACCTCGGCGTGATCACGCCGGCGGTCTACAAGCTGCGCGACGAGCTCGGGCTGCCCGGGATGGTCGTCCTCCACTGGGCATTCGGCGGTCCGCCGACGAACCTGCACGCGCCGGCGAACCATCCGAAGCGCGCAGTCGTGTACACGAGCACGCACGACACCGACACCACCGTCGGCTGGTTCTCGAGCCTGAGCAAGAAGCAGCAGGCGGCCACCGGGCTCGACTCGGTGGAGCCGAACTGGAGCCTGATCGACATGGCGATGCAGTCGCGTGCCGAGCTGGCCATGGTCCCGCTGCAGGACGTGCTCGGCCTCGGCAGCGAGGCGCGCATGAACCACCCCGGCCAGATGCACGGGAACTGGCAGTGGCGGTTCCGGCGCGGAGACCTCACCCGCGAGCTCGCCGCGCGCCTCCGCGAGGAGACGGCGCGCGGTCGCCGGCTGGTGACGAACCGGTAGCGGTCCGGCCGCGGCGCGCGGAAAGCGCGAAAACGCCGGGAACATGGGAAGCGGATGAGCAGCGCACACGCTGCCGAGCTCGTTCTCGCCGCCGGATGCTTCGCGGCCGGGCTCGCCTGTAGCGCAGGCGGCTGGCGGGCGCTCCTTCCCCGCGGCGTCACCCTCGTCGACGCCTGCGCGCGCTTCGGCTGCGGCTCGCTCGCGAACACGTTTCTGCCCGCGCGCGGCGGCGACGTCGTTCGCATGTCGCTCTTCGGCCGCATCGTCCCGGGCGGGATGTTCGCGGTCGCGGGCGCGGTCGCCGCCTTCGAGGTCGCGCGCTGGCTCGCGATCGTCCCTCTCGGGATCGGCGCCGCCGGGTCGACGCTGCCGCCGGTCGCGCTCGCCGCGCCCGCGGCCGCGCTCGCGCCGATCGGGATCGCAGCCGTCCTCGCTGCGCGGGGCTCGCGGCGCGCTGCAACGGTGATGGCCTCGCTGCGCCGGGCTCCGCCCGCCGCCTATCTGCTCGTGCTCCTGTGGGCGGCCGCGACGCTCGCGGCGAAGGTGGCCGGCGCGACGCTCGTCGCGGGCGCGATCGGCGTTCCGCACGCGTTCTCGGCCGCGCTCCTCGTCGTGCCGGCGCTCGAGCTCGCCGGCACGGTGCCGCTCACCCCGGCCAACATCGGCGTCGCCGAGGGAGCGGCAGCGCTCGCGTTCCATGCGCACGGCCTGTCGATGGAACGCGGTCTCGCCGCCGGCTTCGCGCTGCATGCAGTGGAGACCGCGGCCGGCCTCGCGTTCGGCGGAGCGGGAGCGGGCCTGCTCCTTCGGCGTTCACCGGTCTTGCACCGCATCGTCACCGTTCGTCCGACCACGGTGTGGAAAAGGCTCCTCACACTTTCGACCAGCATGCGCCGCAAGATCGAGCCGCTGCTCTGCGAGCTCCACGCGCACACGAGGTGGAGCGACGGCGCGCTGACCGTTCCCGAGCTGGTCGACCTGTACGGACGCAACGGCTTCGACGTGCTCTGCGTCACCGACCACGTGAACCGGTCCGACGATCCGTGGCTGCCGGCCGACGCGCCGGCACGCGGCATCGTCCGCGCCAACCACGCCGACTACCTCGCCGAGCTGGGCGCACAGGCGGAGCGTGCGATGCGCGAATACGACTTGCTCCTCCTCCCCGGCCTCGAGCTCACGTACAACGACCTGGATCCCTATCTCGCCGCGCACGCCGTCGCCATCGGCTGCCGCGCCTACGTCAGCGTCGACGACGGAATCGACGTCGCGCTCGCGAACGCGCGAGGCGAGGGGGCGGCGCTCGTCGCCGCCCACCCGTATCGCGCCCGCCGCGGCGGGCCCTTCCCCTCACGGCTGACGCTGCGCTGGTCGCGGGACTGGCGCCGCCTTCGCGACGCCGTCGACCGCTGGGAGCTGTTCAACCGCCACGACCTGTACGGCTGGACCGCCGAGCGCGGGCTCCCGTCCGTGGCGAACGGCGACTTCCACCGCCCCGAGCACCTGCACGGGTGGAAGACGCTCCTGCCGGTGGCGAAGAACGAGGCGGCGGTGGTCGGCTATCTCCGCTCCAGCCGGCCGACCTTCCTGACCCGCATCGACCCTCCGCTCGAGCTGCCCGAAGCGGCCTGAAACGACGAGCGCCCCGTCGGGCCGGGGCGCTTGTCGTTTCATGGCACTACGGAGGGTTCTGCACGACCCTATGGGCGGGTGCCGGGTCCGGTGGGCGGCGATTCTGTAACGGTCCGGTGACGAAGGCGGCCGCCGGTACGGTGTCGGCATGGAGGCCGCAGCCGAGTACGAGCGCAAGCTGGAGGCGCCCGAGGGCTTCGAGCTCCCCGACCTCGGGGGCGAGCCGCTCGAGCCCCGCGTCTTCACCTCGGTGTACTACGACACCGACGAACGCTCGCTCGCGCGCGCCGGGCTCACCCTGCGCCGCCGCACCGAGCGCGGCCGCAGCCTCTGGCAGCTGAAGCTCCCGTCCGCGGACTCGCGGCTCGAGCTCGAGGAGGCGGGCGGCCCCGCCGCGCCGCCGTCGTCGATGGCGAACCTCCTCACCGCGCATCTCCGTCACGGGCCGGTCGCGCCCGTCGCCGAGCTCCGCACGCGCCGCACCGGTTCGCTCGTCGACCGTGGCGGGACGACGGCCGAGGTGACGATCGACGACGTCGCCGTCATGGACGCGCTGCGCGTCGTCGAGGAGTTCGTCGAGCTCGAGGTGGAGCTGAAGGACGGCAAGCCGAAGCAGCTCGACGTCATCGCCGGCGAGCTCGAGGACGCCGGCGCGCGCCGCACGGACGGCACGCCCAAGCTCTTTCGCGTCCTCCGCCTCGTCCCCGACGCACCGCCGGACGGACCGCTCGCGGCGTTGCGCGCGCGGTTGCGAGACCAGCTGCGCGAGGTCCTCGCGCACGACCCGGGCACCCGACTCGGGCGCGATCCCGAGAGCGTGCACGACATGCGCGTCGCCGTTCGCCGATCGCGCGCGCTCCTGCGCGCGGGTGAGCCGCTCTACACGAACGACGTGACCACATTCGCCGGCGAGCTGAAGTGGATCGGGGAGAAGCTCGGCGCCGTGCGCGACCTCGACGTGCTCATCGAGCGGCTGCGCGGAGAGAGCTCCGATCTCACCGGCGAGGACGAGAAGTCGGCGAAGACGCTGCTGCGCACACTCGAGCGCAGGCGCACGGCCGCGCGCACGGCGTTGCTGAAGGCGCTCGGCAGCGACCGCTACTTCGCGCTCCTCGATCGTTTCGACGCCGAGGTCACAGGCCTCGCGCCGAGCGAGGACGACGTCTCCCTCGACGACATCGCGGCGCGGCAGCTGAAGAAGCTGCGCAAGCGCGTGAAGGCGACGCCCGACGATCCCGCGGACGACGAGCTCCATTCGCTGCGCAAGAAGGGCAAGCGCGTGCGCTACGCCTACGAGCTCGCCGGGAACGACGCTGTCGTGAAGCAGGCGAAGAAGTTCCAGGACGTGCTCGGCGAGCACCAGGACGCCGTCGTCGCCGAGGAGGCGCTCCGCGCACTCGGCGCGGCCTCGCCCGATCGGGCCGTCGTCGCCGGGCGGCTCATCGAGCGCGAGCGCGCACACCGTCGCGACGCGCGGAAGGTGTGGCGCAAGGCGTGGAAGCGGCTGGCACGCACGACGACGTGAGCGTCGTCCGCGCCGCGGGGGGCCTCGTGTTCCGCGAGGGCGACGTGCTGCTCGTCCACCGTCCGCAATACGACGACTGGACGTTCCCGAAGGGCAAGGCGAACGACGGCGAGTCGGACGAGGACTGCGCGCTCCGTGAGGTGCACGAAGAGACGGGCCTGCGCTGCCAACTCGAGGACGAGGTCGGCGCGACCGAGTACACGGACGCGAAGGGCCGGCCGAAACGCGTCCGCTACTGGCGCATGCGCCCCGTCGCCGACGACGGCTTCCAGCCGAACGCCGAGGTGGACGAGCTCCGGTGGGTGCCGGCGGGCGCGGCGGCCGGCCTGCTCACCTACGACAGGGACTCGAACCTGCTCTAGGCGGCGAGCTCGGCGACGGTCGCGAGGACGGCGCCCTCGCGGATACCGCCGTCGCACACGTGCAGCGGGACGCCGAGCCGCTGCTGGACCTCGGCGAGGAGCACGAGACCGGCGGGGAGGATGCGCGCCCGCGTGCGGTGCACGCCGTAGCGGCGGGAGATCGTCTGCTCCGATTTCGTCTCGGCGAGGCGCAGCGCCTCGGCGAGCTCTCCGGCGCCGAGCCACGGCCCCACGAGCCTCCGTGCGGCGCGCGCGCTGCCGCCGACCGCGAGCGCGGCCTCGACCTTCGGCGGGACGAGTGCGGAAAAGGCGTTCGACGCTTCGGCACGGGCAGCCTCCTGGCCGTCGACGCGCGCCGTCAGGCGCACCGACCCGAGGTCGACCGACTCGATCCAGCTCGGCGCCGATCCGGGATCGCCGACGGCGACCTCCGTAGACGCGCCGCCGACGTCGCAGACGGCGATCGTCCCGGGCAGGGCGACGTCGGCGGTGGCGACGGCGCCGGCGTACGCGAAGCGGCCCTCCTCCTCCTTCGAAAGGACGCGGACGGAATGCGACGACGCGCGCACGAGCGCGTCGAGCAGCTGGTCGGCGTTCCCGCTCTGGCGGCCGGGAGCGGTGACGAAGACGTCGAGCATCTCCGCGCCGCCGCGGCGGGCGAGGTCGCAGAGCTTGCCGACCGCCTTCGCGGCGGCGGCGATGCTCACGTCGGAGACGACGCCGGTGCGCTCGATCTCCGCCCCGAGCGCGAGCCGGACCCGTTCCTTCTCCAGCGGCACGAGCTCAGGCCCCTCGACCTTCGCGAGAAGCAGCCGAATCGTGTTCGACCCCACGTCCACGACCCCGATCCGCATGTCCACGCATCCTAGGTCCTCGGCCGGAGGACGACCCAACCATCTGGTGAACAGCCGGTGACGAAGTCGCTTCAGTGTGCTGAACGTGCGAGCGAGACGCGCCGCCGCGCCCGCCGCATCATCGTCGCCTGTGCCGACCGGACGCGCTCGTCCTTCTTCGCGCGCACACGCTCCCAGGTGCCGTCCGACTGCAGCTCCCACGCGCTGGAGTTGTCGGCGAGGAGCGTCTCCAACGTCGCAGCCAGCTCCGCCTGGATGGCGACGTCCTCGACGGGTGTGACCACCTCGACGCGGTGATCGAGGTTGCGCGGCATGAGGTCCGCGCTGCCGATGTAGTACGCGCTTCGATCACCGGCCTCGAAGAAGAAGACGCGGCTGTGCTCGAGGAAGCGGCCGAGCACGCTGCGCACGCGGATGTTGTCGCTCAGGCCCGGGATGCCCGGCCGCAGCGAGCAGACGCCGCGCACGATCAGGTCGATGCGCGCGCCCGCGTCCGACGCGGCGTAGAGCTCGTCGATCACCTCGGTGTGCGTGAGCCCGTTCACCTTGATGCGGATGCGCGCCTTCCGTCCTGCGCGCGCCGCCTCCGCCACCTCGCGGATCTCCTCGACGAGACGCTGTCGCAGCGCGAACGGCGCGACGAGCAGCTTGCGGAAGTGCGCGGGCCGGCCGAACCCGGTGACGTAGTTGAAGAGATCGGCGACGTCGGCGGCGATGTCCTCGTCCGCGGTGAAGAGGCCGAAGTCCTCGTACTGGCGCGCGGTGACGCCGTTGTAGTTGCCGGTGCCGATGTGCACGTAGCGGCGGAGCGCGCCGCCTTCGCGGCGGACGACGAGCGTCATCTTCGCGTGGATCTTCATGGACGGGAACCCATACGCGACGTGCACGCCCGCCTGCTCCATCGCGCGCGCCCATTCGATGTTGCGGCGCTCGTCGCCGCGCGCTTTCAGCTCGACGAGGCACACGGTCTGCTTGCCGTTCTCCGCCCCCTCGATGAGCGCCGGCACGAGCGGCGACTCGTCGCTCGTGCGGTACACCGTCGACTTCAGCGCGATCACGTCGGGGTCCTGCGCGCATTCGTTCGCGAACGCCTCGAAGCTGGCGGCGAACGAGTCGTAGGGGTGATGGACGATGACGTCGCCGGCGCGGATGACGGTGAACTTCTCCTCTGCCTCCGCCGTCGCGAGCGGCGGCCGCGCGACGGGCACCCAGGGATCGAGCTTCAGGTCGGGACGGTCGAGCTTCGTCAGCTCGCTCGCGTCCTCCAGGTCGATCATTCCCGTCACCGGATAGACGAGGTCGTCGGCGACGCGCAGACCCTGCTGCAGCCGCTCGCGGAGCCCGCGCGACATGGTGTTCATCACCTCGAGGCGCGTGACTTCGCCGAAGCGGCGGCGGCGCAGCTCCACCTCGACCGCCTCGAGCAGGTCGTCGGCCTCGTCGGAGACCTCGAGGTCGGCGTCGCGCGTGACACGGAAGACCGAGCTCTCGACGATGTCCATTCCCGGGAAGAGCGTGGGGAGGAAGTGCGAAAGCACATGCTCGAGCGGCACGAACTTGGTTCCGCCGACGGGATAGAAGCGCGGCAGTCCCTCCGGGACCTTCACACGCGCGAAGCGCTCCTCGCCCGACTCCGGATCGCGCGCGAAGATGGCGAGGCTCACCGACAGCGCCGAGATGTAGGGGAACGGCTGGCCCGGACCGACGGCGAGCGGCGTCAGCACCGGATAGATCTCCTCCTCGTACCGGCGCTCGAGCTCCGCGCGCTCCTCCCCGTTCAAGCCCTCGACGCCGGTGACGTGGATTCCCTCCGCGGCCAGCGCCGGGCACAGCTCGTCCGCCCAGATGCGC
>JAFALP010000189.1 GCA_019234175.1 Actinomycetota bacterium
TGCGCGACCGGTTCGCGCTCGACGGCGTGCCCGTCTCGATCGATTTCGTGCGAAGGTCCTGACGTGCGCTTCTTGGTGGTGGGAGCGGGCTCGTGGGGCACGGCGTTCACGCGCGTGCTGCTCGACCGCGACCACGAGGTGGTGCTCGCGTGTCACACCGCCGAGCAGGCGGCGGCGATCGCGGAGACGGGGCGAAACCCGCGCTACCTCTCGAACGTCGACCTGCGGCCGGCACGGCCGGTCGCACTCGCGGACGCGCCCGGCGACGTCGACGTCGTCGTGGTCGCGGTCCCGAGCGCCGCGTTCGCGGACGTCGTCGCGGCGCTCCCGGGCGACGCGCCGGTGCTGAGCCTGACGAAGGGCCTCGACCCGGGTACGGGCGAGCGGCTGTCCACGCGCGTGCGCGGCCGCGGCGTCGCCGTCCTCTCCGGCCCGAACATGGCGGAGGAGATCGCCGTCGGCCTGCCGACGGCGGCGGTGATCGCGAGCGAGGACGGCTTCCTCGCCGGCCAGCTGCAGCACGCGATCAACTCGTCCGTGTTCCGCGCGTACGTGAACCCGGATCTCGTCGGCGTCGAGCTGTGCGCGGCGGCGAAGAACGTCATCGGCCTCGCCACCGGCGCCGTGGACGGCCTGAGCCTCGGCGACAACGCGAAGGCGGCGCTCATCACGCGCGGCCTCGTGGAGATGGCGCGGCTCGGCGACGTCTTCGGCGCGCGCACCGAGACGTTTGCCGGCCTCGCCGGCATGGGCGACCTGATCGTCACGTGCTGGAGCCGCCACGGGCGCAACCGCGCAGCCGGCGAGCTCATCTCGCAGGGCGTCTCACCCGAGGATGCGATCCGGCGAATCGGCCAGACGGTGGAAGGAATCACCACGGCGCCGGTGCTGCAGGCCCTCGCGAAGCGCGTCGGCGTGGAGATGCCGATCACCGAGGGCGTCGTCTCGGTGTTGTCCGGTCACAGCATCGGCGAATTGCTCGCGCGGCTCATGGGTCGTCAGCCGACCGAGGAATAATCTCGGCTAGCCTGCCCGTCATGCCCAAGCGCACTTTTTCCTTCACGTCCGAGTCGGTGACCGAGGGTCATCCGGACAAGATCGCGGACCAGATCTCCGATTCCGTCCTCGACGCGGTGCTGTCGAAGGACGCGAACGCGCGCGTCGCGTGCGAGACGTTCATCACCACCGGTTTCGTCGTCGTCGGCGGCGAGATGTCGACCGATTCGTACGTGGACATCCCCAAGGTCGTGCGCGACTGCGTGCGCGAGATCGGGTACACGCGGGCGAAGTTCGGCTTCGACGCGGACACGTGCGGTGTGATGGTGTCGGTGGACGAGCAGTCTCCGGACATCGCGCAGGGCGTCGAGCATTCGTACGAGAACCAGCGCGGCGACACCGATCCGCTCGATCGCGTCGGCGCGGGCGACCAGGGGATGATGTTCGGGTACGCGTCGAACGAGACGGAAGAGCTCATGCCGCTGCCGATCATGCTCGCGCACCGGCTGGCGAAGCGGCTGGCGGCGGTGCGCAAGGCGGAGGAGCTGCTCTATCTGCGCCCGGATGGCAAGACGCAGGTGACGGTGCGCTACGAGGAGGACGAGAACGGCCGCCGCCGTCCGGTTGAGATCGAGCGCGTCGTCATCTCCACGCAGCATCGCGAGGGGATCGACATCGACACGCTGATGAAGCCCGACCTCGTCGCGCACGTGCTCGAGCCGATCCTCCCGAAGGAGCTGTACGACCCGAGGCGCTTGGAGGCGAAGGACTTCTTCTACTGCAACCCGACGGGCAAGTTCGTCATCGGCGGCCCCATGGGCGACGCCGGCCTGACGGGGCGGAAGATCATCGTCGACACGTACGGGGGCGCAGCCCCGCACGGCGGCGGCGCGTTCTCGGGCAAGGACCCGACGAAGGTCGACCGGTCGGCTGCGTACGCGGCCCGTTACGTGGCGAAGAACGTCGTCGCCGCCGGGCTCGCGGACCGCTGCCAGATCCAGGTGGCGTACGCGATCGGCGTCGCGCATCCCATGTCGATCCTCGTGGAGACGTTCGGGACGGAGAACGTCCCGGTCGGGACGATCGACGCGCTCGTGCGCGAGCACTTCGACCTGCGTCCGGCGGCGATCCTCCGCGACCTCGACCTGCGGCGGCCCATCTACGCGAAGACCGCGGCGTACGGCCACTTCGGCCGCGACGACCGCGACTTCACCTGGGAGCGCACCGACAAGGCCGACACGCTGCGCGCGGCCGCCGGGCTCTCCCAGCCCGCAGCTGTCTGAGCTCGTCCTCATAACCGGCGGCGCCGGCTTCATCGGCTCGCATCTCGCCGACGAGCTGCTCGCGCGCGGCTCGCGTGTTCGCGCGCTGGACTCGCTCCATCCGCAGGTGCACGACGGGCGGCCGGACTATCTCGCGGGCGACGTCGAGCTCCACGTCGGCGACGTGCGCGACGCGGACGCGGTGAAGCGCGCGTTCGACGGCGTGGACGTCGTCGTGCACTTGGCCGCGCGGGTCGGCGTGGGGCAGTCGATGTACGAGATCGCCGAGTACACGTCGGCGAACGACGTCGGGACTGCGGTGGTGTTGGAGGCCCTGGCGGAGCGGCCGGTGCGCAAGCTCCTCGTCGCGTCGAGCATGAGCATCTACGGCGAGGGCGCGTATCGCGAGGGCGACCCCGGCGAGCGGACGCGCGAGCAGCTGGGGCGGAGGGAGTGGGACTTCCCCGGCTTCACGCCGGTGCCGACGCCGGAGACGAAGCGGCCGGCGCTCAGCTCCATCTACGCGCTGAACAAGTACCAGCAGGAGCGCGCGTGCCTCGTCGCCGGAGACGCGTACGGCATCCCGACGGTGGCGCTGCGGTTCTTCAATGCGTACGGGCCGCGGCAGGCGCTGTCGAACCCGTACACGGGCGTGCTGGCGATCTTCGCGTCCCGCCTGTTGAATGGCCGCGCGCCCCGGATCTTCGAGGACGGCGCGCAGACACGCGACTTCGTGTCCGTGCACGACGTCGCGCGCGCGTGCGCGCTCGCATTGGAGCGCGACGGCGCCGACGGACGCGCGGTGAACGTCGGCAGCGGCCGCGCGATCTCCGTGCGCGACCTGGCCGCGCAGCTGGCGGCGACGGTGGGCGTCGACGTCGAGCCGGAGCTCACCGGCGAGTTCCGCCTCGGCGACATCCGCCACTGTTACGCCGACGTCTCCCTCGCGCGCGAGACCCTGGGCTACGAACCGGAGGTCGAGCTCGCGGACGGCATGGCCGAGCTGGCCGGCTGGCTCGAAGGGCAGACAGCGGACGACCGGGTCGAGGAAGCGGCGCGCGAGCTCGCGCGCCGCGGCCTCAGCGGCTAGGGCGTGACACTCACGTAACGGGGCCAGGCCCTGTTACGTCTGTGCCACGGAAGTGCTACGCCGGCCGGACGAAGAGCCCGGCGGCGGCCTTTTCGGAGATGGCCCTCTCGTCGCCGTTCACGCCGATCGTGAACTGGTCCGCGGCCGGCTCCGCCTTCCGCACGACGATCTCCTGGCCCGGTACGAGCCCCTGGTCGTAGAACCAGTGCAGGAGCTCGCCGTCGTGCTCGGCGAGCCGCACGATCGTCGCCGTCGTTCCCGGCGCCACCTCGGCGAGCGCAGACAGGTGCTTGTTCTCCTCCTGCTCGAACTCCGGATCGACGGGCCAGCCGTGCGGGCACCGCTGCGGGTGGCCGAGCTTCTCGTCGATGCGGACGATCATGTCGTCGTCGAACGTGTCGCCCATCTCGTCCGCACGCTCGTGGGACTCGTACGCGGTGTAGCCCATGAAGTCGGTGAGGAGCCGCTCGATGATCCGGTGCTTCCGGACGACCCGCTCGGCCCGGTCGCGGCCCGCCTCCGTCAGCAGCGCCTCCTTGTGCGCGCCGCGCTCGATCAGCCCCTCGGCCTCCAGCCGCTTCAGCATCTCCCCGGCCGACGCCCGCGAGACGTGGAGCATCTCCGCCACCCGGGAGGCGAGCGGCGGCGATCCCGAGCCCTTCGGCGTGTACTCGCCGATCGGGAAGGCGAGGAAATAGATCGTCTCCAGGTACTCGTCGACGGAATGTCCCTGCGCCACGGAGCTATTCTGCCGACCGGCCCCCTGTAAGGCGGCCCTTACACCAGCATGAGCACCGGGCACATCCTCATCCTCGGCGCGATCGCCGGCCTGACGATCTTCCTCGGGCTGCCGATCAGCCGGGTGCAGTCGCTGAGCGCGAACGCGCGCGCGGGCCTGTCCGCCTTCGCGACGGGGATCCTCGTCTTCCTCTTCTGGGACGTCATGTCCAACGCGGTTGATCCGCTCGACGCCGACCTGCACGCGCATCATTGGGGGCCGTTCGCCGGCCTCGCCGCGCTCGGCATCGTCGGGTTCACCGGCGGCCTGATGACGCTCGTCTACTACGACGCGTGGATGAAGCGCCGCGCGAACCGGCGCGCGACGCCGCTCGTCGGCCCCGGCGCTGCCGCCATCGACGAGTTCACGAGCCGCTCGTGGATGGATCTGTCGCAGCCGGCGGTGCGGCTCGCGTTCCTCATCGCCATCGGCATCGGCGTGCACAACTTCGGCGAGGGGCTCGCGATCGGGCAGGCGGCGGCGTCGAACGAGATCAGCCTCGCCGTCACGCTCATCATCGGCTTCGGGCTCCACAACGCCACCGAGGGCTTCGGCATCTGCGGCCCGCTCACGGGCGAGGGGATCCGGCCGACGTGGAAGCTGCTCCTCGTCCTCGGGATCATCGGCGGCGGCCCGACGTTCCTCGGCACCGTCGTCGGCCAGGCGTGGACGAGCAACGCCGTGTCCGTGTTGTTCTTCACCGTCGCGGGCGGCTCCATCCTCTACGTCGTGCAGGAGCTGTTCGCGGTCAACCGCCGCTACGGGCACCCGGTGCTGATCACGTGGCTGCTCGTCGCCGGCGTCTTGGCCGGCTTCGCCACGGACTTCGTCGTCACCGCCGCCGGCGTCTAGAGCCGACCGGGGCCCCGGCTAGGCTCGCCCGGTGAGCCGCTACGCCTCCGTCTACCCGCTCGTCACCGCCCGCGCGGTCGCGCGCACGTTCACGTACGAGGTGCCGGACGAGGCGCGCGTCGGCGACGTCGTCGAGGTGCTGTTCGGCAACGCGCGGCGGCGCGGCGTCGTCACCGAAGTCGGCGTCGCGCCGCCCGAGGGCGTGGACGCGGCCGCGATCGAGCGCGTCGCCGAATCGGTGCCGCCGGCCCTGGTCGAGCTCGCGCTGTGGATCGCGGACTACTACGGCTCGACACCGGCACGTGCGCTCTCGCTCGTCGCCCCGTCGCATCCGAAGCGGCGCGGCGAGCGGCGCACCGTCGGCGGCGCGCTCGCCGCCGAGCCCGCGCCGACGCGGCTGTCGCCCGCCCAGGAGGTCGCCCTCGCCCGCATCGAGACGCTGCTCGACGGCGGCGGCGGCAACGTCCTGCTGCACGGCGCCACCGGCAGCGGCAAGACGGAGGTGTACATCCGCGCATGCGAGGCGGCGCTCGCGCGCGGGCGCGGGGCGATCGTGCTCGTTCCCGAGATCGCGCTCACGCCGCAGGCGCTGGGCCGCTTCCGCGAGCGCTTCGGCGACCGCGTTGCGGTCCTGCACTCCGCGTTGAGCGAGGCGGAGCGCCGCGACGAGCGCGAGCGCATCGCGTCCGGCGAGGCGCCCATCGTCGTCGGCGCGCGCTCGGCGGTGTTCGCACCGGTTCCGTCGCTCGGGATCGTCTGCGTCGACGAAGAGCACGACGCGTCCTACAAGCAGGAGTCGGACCCGCGTTACGACGCGCGCACCGTCGCCGCGAAGCGCGCCGCGCTCGAAGGCGCCGTGGCCGTGTTCGGATCGGCGACGCCGCGCCCGGAGACGTGGCAGCCGCTGGAGCGGATCGAGCTCGGCGGCCGGCTGGCGGCGCCGCTTCCGTCCGTTCGCGTCGTCGACCTCCGCCGCGAGGCCGGGTATCCGCTGTCGGCTCCGCTGCTCCGCGAGCTGGGCGGACTCGTCGAGCGCGACGGCAAGGGGATCCTCCTGCTCAACCGCCGCGGCGTCGCGCCCGCGGTGCATTGCCGCGCCTGCGGCGCCACGCGCCGCTGCCCCAACTGCGACGTCGCCCTCACGCTGCACGGCGACGGCGCACTGCATTGCCACCACTGCGGCCGCTCGGAGCAGATGGGGGAGACCTGCCCCGCATGCGGCTCCACCGAGGTCGCGCGCATCGGCGCCGGCACGCAGAAGCTCGAGCGCGAGCTTGCGAAGCACGTGCCGGAGCTGGAGGTGATCCGCCTCGACGCCGACGTCGACGACGTGCACGAGCCGCTCGAGCGCTTCGCGCACGCGAGGCGCGCGGTGCTCGTCGGGACGCAGATGGTGGCGAAGGGCCACCACTTCTCCGGCGTCGAGCTCGCCGCCGTCGTCGACGCCGACACGGGCCTCTCGCTGCCGGACTTCCGCGCGGAGGAGCGCACGTTCCAGCTGCTGACGCAGCTCGCGGGCCGCAGCGGGCGCGACGCTCCCGGCCGCGTGCTCGTGCAGACGTTCCAGCCGGACGCGCGTGCGATCGCATACGCCGCGCGGCACGACGTCGCCGGCTTCCTCACCGAGGAGCTCGACCGCCGTCGCGCGCTCGGCTATCCGCCGTTCACGCACCTCGTGCGCATCGTCGTCTCCGGCCCCGATCAAGGGGACACGCTGCGCGCCCTCGAGGAGCTCAAAGCGGGCCTCCCCGGCGTCGAGCTGCTCGGTCCCGCGCCATTGCTCCGCCTTCGTGGACGACGCCGTGCGCAGCTCGTCGCGAAGACCGCGCATGCGCGCGCGCTCGCGTCGCGAGCGGCCGCGCTCCTCGCCGCCGCCGCACCGGCGATGCGCCGCGCAGGCCTCAGCGCCGTGGTCGACGTGGACCCGCAAACCCTTTAGGGTCCCGCGCGATGAAGGACTTCAAGGCGTTCCTCCTGCGCGGGAACCTCGTCGACCTCGCGGTCGCCGTCGTCATCGGCTTGGCCTTCGGGGCCGTCGTGACGGCGCTCGTCGGCGACCTGATCACGCCGCTCATCGCGGCCATCGCCGGCAAGCCCGACTTCTCCGCGCTGACCTTCACGATCCATCACAGCCAGTTCAAGTACGGGGACTTCATCGACGCCCTGCTCTCGTTCATCACCATCGCGGCCGCCGTCTTCTTCATCGTCATCAAGCCGGTGAACGCGCTCATGGCGCGCCGGCAGAAGGACGAGCCGACGACGCGCCCGTGCCCCTACTGCCTCAGCGAGATCCCGAACGCCGCCAGCGTCTGCGCGTCCTGCACTAGGGACGTGCAGCCGGCCAGCGCCTGAGGATCCACGCCGCGTCGAGCGGCTTCCGCTCGTAGCGGCGCCCGTTCACGGGCACGAAGTCGCGCGTGCGCGGATCCATGGGCAGGCGGGCCTCAGCGGGGAAGAACCGGTTGTGGCTCGCGATCAGGCGGTTGATCTCGGAGAAGTCCCACTGCTCGGCGACCCGCGGCCAGTCCGCCGGATCGGTACTCCGATACGCCTCGTCGAGCTGCCGGACATGCTGGTCGTAGGCGTCCTCGATCGCCTTGAGGCGGCGCATCCAGATGAGCGGGCCGCCGAGCGCGCGCACGGCCGACTCCGCGTCCGGCCGGAAGTTCCGCAGGCGCGAGCGCAGCGCCTTTCCCGTCACCGGGCTGTCGGCGAGATCGGTGTCGAGGATCTCCCGCTCGTGCCGGTCGCGCGCCGTCTCCGGGCGCACGGCGCCCTGACTCATGATCTCCTTCAGCTCGCGCGGATCCACCCCCGGTAGTGTGCCCACGGCATGGCGAAGGTCGAAGGGCAGGTGGTGGAGGACGAGATCCTCGATGCCGAGCGCGAAGCGCGGCGGCGACTCGCCCTTGCGCAGATCCGCCAGTACCCCGACGCTGCGCTGAAGATGCAGGCGCGCACGGTCGAGGACTTCGACGACGAGCTCGTCGATCTCGTCGAGCGCATGAAGCGGCTGATGGAGGAGGCGCGCGGGATCGGCCTCGCCGCGCCGCAGGTCGGAGTGCTGCGCCGCGTGTTCGTGTTCACACCCCGGCAGGGCCAGGTGGCGGCGGTGATCAACCCGGAGTTCTCGGACGCGAGCGAGGAGACGGAGATCTCCGAGGAGGGCTGCCTCTCGATCCAGAACGTGCTCGTTCCGATCGAGCGGCCGGTTCGCGTCACCGTCAGCGGCAAGGACGAGCGCGGCAAGGACGTGCGCTACGAGCTGGACGACATCTACGCGCGTGCGGCGCAGCACGAGGGCGACCATCTCGACGGCGTGCTGATCATCGACCGGACGACGCCGGAAGCGCGCCGCGAGGCGCTTGCGATTCTCCGCCCGCGCATCGTCATCTCCTAGTGGCCCGGCTCGCGGTGGCGGCGTCCGCGCCGTTCGGCGCCGACGTGCTGGAACGGCTCGCGTCGCGTCACGACGTCCTGCAGGTGCTCACGCGCAAGGACAAGCCGCGCGGGAGGGGGCGCAAGCTCGCGTCGACGCCGGCGGCGGAGACGGCGGAGCGGCTCGGCATCCCCGTCGTGCACGACCTCGACGAGCTCGACGCCCAGACCGTCGTGGTGGCGGCGTACGGGCTGCTCATCCCCGAGCGCGCGCTCGAGCGGGCGCTGTGGCTGAACGTCCACCCGTCGCTGCTGCCGCGCTGGCGCGGCGCAGCCCCCGTTGAGCGGGCGATCATGGCCGGCGACGCCCAGACGGGCGTGACCATCCACCGGACGATCAAGGAGCTCGACGCGGGGCCGATCGCCGCCGAGGAGGCGTTCGGCATCGCGCCGGACGACGATGCGGGCACGGTCTACGCGCGTGCGGCCGAGCTCGCCGCGCGACTGCTCGACGAGGTGCTTCCCGACCCGGAGTTCACGCCGCAGCCGGACGAGGGCGTGACGTACGCGGAGAAGATCACCGCCGCCGACCGCGAGCTCGACCCGTCGCGCCCCGCCGCGGAGCTCGTCGACACCGTGCGCGCGCTCTCGCCGCACATCGGCGCGCGGCTCGGCGACCTGATCGTGTGGAGGGCGCGCGTCGGCGACGACGGCGCCTTCGAGCCGCTCGAGGTGCAGCCGGCCGGCGGCCGGCGCATGGCGTACGACGCGTATCTCCGTGGCCGCCGTTAGCGCGGCGCGACGCGCCGCCTACGAGGTCCTGCTGCGCGTCTTCGAGCAGGACGCGTACGCCGACCGTGCCTTCCGCACTGCCGCCAAGAAGCTCGACGAGCGCGACCGGGCGTTCGCGCAGCGCCTCGCGTACGGCGCCGTGCAGCGCGTGCGCACGCTCGACCACGCGATCGAGACGCTCGGCAAGAGGCCCGTGCGCAAGCTCGACGCGCCGGTGCGCGCGTCGCTGCGCCTGGGCGCGTACCAGATCGGCTACACCGACACCGCTCCGCACGCGGCCGCGAACGAGTCGGTCGAGCTCGTCCGCGGCGCGCGCCTCGAGCGCGCCGTCCCGTTCACGAACGCCGTCATGCGCCGTCTCGCCGCCGGCATGCCCGACCTGATCGCCGCGCTTCCGGACGGGCCGCTGAAGGAGTCGTACCCGGACTGGATCTCCGACGTGTGGGTGCGCGACCTCGGCGAGGCGGACGCACTCGCGATGATGCGCGCGCAGAACGAGCCGCTCGAGACGGTCGTGCGTCTCGTGCGCGGCGACGCTCCCGGCGAGCCGACGGACATTCCCGGCGCGTACCGCGTCGACCGCGTCGACGAGCACGCGCTCGCCGACGGACGCGTCTGGCCGCAGAGCCGGGGCTCGCAGCTCGCCGGTCTCGCCGTCGGCGCGCAGGACGGCGAGCGCATCCTCGACCTGTGCGCGGCCCCCGGCGGCAAGGCGACCATGCTCCGCGGCGGGGTGACCGCGGTCGAGATCGACCCGCACCGGGCGAGCGAGCTGCGCGCGAACGCCGAGCGGCTCGGCGCCGCGAACGTCACGGTCGTCGAGGCGGACGGCACCGACCTGCCGCCGGAGCTGACCGGCTTCGACCGCGCGCTCGTGGACGCGCCGTGCTCAGGGCTCGGCGTGCTCGCGTCGCGCCCCGACCTCCGCTGGCGTGCGCGGCCGCTGCCGGAG
>JAFALP010000293.1 GCA_019234175.1 Actinomycetota bacterium
CGCGTGCTCGAACGCTGCCGCGAGCTCCGCGAGACGACCGACGGCTATTTCGACGCGGAGATCGGCCGGCTCGACCCGTCGGGCTTCATGAAGGGCGGCCTTCGCCATGGGCGGCCGCCGCGCGACCGGTTGGACTGCACACCTGCACGGCTACGAGGCGATGACGATCCTCGCCGACGGGCGCGTCCTCATGACGCCCCGCTTCCCCGCGTAACTCGATGCGCCCGGCAGGATTCGAACCTGCGACCTCGCGCTCCGGAGGCGCGCGCTCTATCCCCTGAGCTACGGGCGCGTTGAAAGACGAGTGTAGCCTCCGCATCCGTGGAGGTCTCCGCCCGCATCGACACCCTCGTGCTCGCCGAGACGTTCGTGATCTCGCGCGGCGCGAGCGACGAGACGCCCGTTGTCACGGTCGAGGTGACGCACAGCGGCGTCCGCGGCCATGGGGAGGCGGCGCCGGTCGACTACCACGGCGAGACGGCCGACTTCGCGCTCGCCTACGTCCAGGAGCACGCGGCGCTCCTCGGGGACGATCCCTTTGCGCTGGAAGAGGTGATGGACCGCCTCCCGCAGCAGCAGTACGCGGCGCGCGCGGCGATCGACGCCGCGCTCCACGACCTGCAGGGAAAGCTCACGGGCCTCCCCGTGTGGCGCCTGCTCGGCCTGCGCCGCAGCGGCCCGCCCACGAGCTGGACGGTCTGGCTCGGCGACCCCGACGACATGGCGCGCCGCGCCGCGGCGGCGACGGACCGCTTCCACCGTTTGAAGCTCAAGCTCGGCGGCCGCGACGGAGCCGACGTCGACCGCGTGCGCGCGGTGCGAGACGTCACCGCGTTGCCGCTGCAGGTGGACGTGAACGAGGCGTGGAGCCTCGACGAGGCGCTGGACGCGCTTCCGCAGCTCGCGTCGCTCGGCGTCGAGTACTGCGAGCAGCCGCTCCCCGAAGGCGACGAGGGCGGCGCACGGCTGAAGCGCGAATCGCCGGTCCCGATCTACCTCGACGAGGACTGCCAGACGCTCGCCGACGTCGCCGCGTGCGCCGATCGCGCGCACGGCGTGAACGTGAAGCTCGCGAAGTCCGGCGGCATCCGCGAAGGCGTGCGCATGGTGCACGCGGCGCGCGCGCTCGGACTCGGGTGCATGCTCGGCTGCATGGTCGAGTCGGGGCTCGGCATCTCCGCGGGCGCGCAGGTCGCGAGCCTCTTCGACCACGTCGACCTCGACGGCAACATCCTGCTCGCGCACGACCCGTGGCCGGGTGTGCGTTTCGTCGACGGCGTGCAGGTTCCCTCAGACGAGCCGGGGCTCGGTGTCAGGCATCAAGTACCTGATCCTCGCTGAAGGCTTTTCCGGCGACCCGCACTACGGGAAGACGGCGCGCGGCGTGCTGCGCTACCGGCGCGACGACGTCGTCGCCATCCTCGACTCGACGCGCGCGGGGGAAAGCGAGGACGGCGTCCCCGTCGTCGCGACGGTCGCCGACGCGCTGCCGTACGGCCCGACGACCGCGCTCGTCGGCGTCGCGACGCAGGGCGGCCGCTTCCCGCCCGCGTGGATGGACATCTTGCGCGAGTGCATCGAGGCCGGCCTCGACGTCGAGAACGGATTGCACGTGTTCCTCGCCCACGACGCGGAGCTGCGCGGGCTCGCGGACGCGCACGGGGTCGAGCTGCGCGACCTGCGCCGTCCACCCGCCGACCTCTCGACCGCGACCGGGGCGAACCTGGACGTGCCGGGGACGATCGTCCTCACCGTCGGCTCCGACTGCGCGATCGGGAAGATGACGGTCGCGCTCGAGCTCGACCTCGAGGCGCGGCGCCGCGGCGAGCAGTCGACGTTCGTGCCGACGGGCCAGACCGGCATCGCCATCGCTGGGTGGGGGATCGCCGTCGACGCGGTGGTCGCCGACTTCATCGCCGGCGCCGCCGAGCGGCTCGTCGTCGAGGGATCGCGTCGCGGCGGCGACCTCCTCTGGGTCGAAGGGCAGGGATCGATCCTCCATCCCGTGTACTCGGGCGTGACGCTCGGGCTCTACCACGGCAGCGCGCCGCACCTGCTCGTGCTCTGCCACGAGGCGGGGCGGACGGAGATCGAGGGCGCCGGCGGCGGACCGCACCCGATCCCGCCGCTGGCGGAGCTCGTCGACCTGCACGAGCGCATGGCACTGACTCGGCGGCCGGCGCGGGTCGTGGCCGTGGCGGTCAACACGCGCGCGCTCGGCGAGGACGAGGCCCGCGCGGCCGTCGCCGCCGCGGAGCTCGAGACGGGCCTCCCGGCGGACGACCCGGTGCGCTTCGGCGCCGCGCGGCTCGTGGACGCTGTGCTCGCGGCCCGGTAGGACCCGCTGGCCCCGTAGATGGGCCTTTGGGGGGATTGCCAAGCCCGGTGTCGCCCTGTTGGCTTCGCACTGGACTCGGTCCCGGGGCAACAAAAGGAGCTGCGGTGAAAACGACGCTTGTGGCTGTAATCGGCGTGGTCGTCCTCGCGTGGGCGGGTGCGGCCGCAGCCGGCCCGAACATCGGCTTCGCCGACGACGCGACGAAGTACGCGGACGACGGCGGCGACCGTCTGTTCACAGAGATGAACAAGCTCGGCACGACGACGAATCGAGTCGCCGTCTTCTGGGACTCCACCGCGCCGACAGTGATCCAGGATCAGGCATTCCTCGACCGGATGATCCCGGTGGCGAAGAAGCACAACATCCAGATCGTCTTCGCCGTCTACCCGAAGCAGCCGACGATGGCGCCGACGACGCCGTCGGCCGTGGACGCGTTCTGCAACTACGCCGTGCTCGTCATGCAGCGCTACCCGTACGTGCGCAAGGTGATCATCGGCAACGAGCCGAACCAGCCGCGCTTCTGGCAGCCGATCTTCAACGGTGACGGCTCACCGGCGTCGCCCGCCGCCATGGAGCAGGTGCTCGCGAGCTGTTACGACAAGCTGAAGGCCTTCGACTCGACCATCGACGTCATCGCGGCCGGGTTGTCCCCGCGCGGGAACGACGATCCGACGGCGACGAGCAATGCCTCCATCTCCCCGGTGCGCTTCATCGCCGCCATGGGCAAGGCCTATCGCGCGAGCGGGCGCACGAAGCCGCTCTTCGACGAGTGGTCGTGGCACTGCTACCCGAACGTGAACACCGACGAGGTGGAGAAGGGGTACGCGTGGCCGAACACCGGCTGTGTGAACGCTGCCCGTGTGAAGCTCGCCCTCTGGGATGCGTTCAACGGGACCGCGCAGCCGGTGCTCGCCGGGTACGCGCCGACGACGACCGGCTCGACGCTCTTCGGGAACATCGCGAAGATGATCATCGACGAGACCGGCTGGCAGGTCGACACGTCCACGTACCCCGGGTACGTGAACAAGGAGAACGTCCCGGTCATCACCGAGCAGAAGCAGGCGCAGGACTACGAGAAGCTCGTCCATCTCGCCAACTGCGAGCCGACGATGACCGACTTCCACTTCTTCCCGCTGCTCGACGAGTCCGACCGGACGAGCCTCCTGCAGAGCGGCGTTCTGCGCGTCGACTTCAGCGAGCGTCCGTCGGCGACCGACCCGACCAACTCCGTGCAGCACGCGATCAACGCCGATCACGGCTCCTGCTCCGGCGGCGTGTGGCAGACGCTCGGGAACTTCCTCTACTCGACGACGGCCGTCGTCCCGCTGTACTCGACCTTCCCGTACCAGGACGCGCAGCCGTTCGCCGTGAAGAAGATCAGCGGCGGTGGCATCTACGTGCAGCTGACCGCGGGCGAGGGGTTCACCTACACGGTCACGTTCACGAACGGATCCCAGACCTCGACGGCGACGGGCGCGGCGCCGAACACGACGGCGACGGTGAAGGTGCCGACGGGATTCGGGTCGGGAAGCGTGACCGTCCTCCTCAAGGCGGAGACGAACCCGAACCGGACTTCGACCGCGACGCTGCAGCTCGGCAGCGGGACGACGACCACCCCGCCCCCGAAGAAGCACAAGGGAAAGAAGTAGGCGGCACGAACGCTCTCGGGGGCTATGAGGGTCTGGACGAGCATCGGGGCTGTCTGTGCCGTGCTGCTGCTGGCGGGCGGCGCCGTCGCCAAGGTCCAGCCGGGAACGTCCAAGGACTCGGCGGTGCCTCCGATCAACTACGGCGTGGCCGACGACACCGGCAAATACGCCGACGACGGCGGCGCCTGGTTCGACTCCATGCTGAAGGGCGCGAACCTGACCGAGGAGCGGTGGACGCTCGCGTTCGACCCGAAGGACCCGACGCAGATCGACGAGCTCCCGTTCCTCGTGCGCGCGGCGCCGCAGGCGCAGAAGGACGGGATCAAGGTGACGCTCGCGCTCTACTCGAAGCAGGCGAGCTATCACAACGCGAAGTTCTTCTGCGGGTGGGCGGCGATGGTCGCCGCATCGGTTCAGCAGTGGGGCATCAACGACTTCATCATCTGGAACGAGCCGAACACGGCGCTCTACTGGGCCCCGCAGACGTCGCAGACGCCGGCGCAGTACGAAGCGCTGCTCGCGCGCTGCTACGACAAGATCCACAAGGTCGACCCGCTGGCGAACGTCATCGGCTTCGGCCTGTCTCCGCGGTCGAACGGCCCGACGCAGACGGCGCCGATCCCGTTCATCCAGGCTGTCGGCGCCGCGTACCGCGCGTCCGGCCGCTCCCAGCCGATCATGGACCAGATGTCGATCCATCCGTACCCCGATCCGAACAGCCCGACGGACGGGCCGAACGTCGGGTATCAGAACCCCGAGAACTACGGCATCCCGAATCTCGACCGCGTGAAGCAGGCGGTGTACGACGCGTTCACCGGGACGGGGCAGCCGACGACGTTGAACGGATTGACGTTCCGCATCGACGAGCTCGGCTGGCAGACGAACACGACCGCGTATCCGCAGTACTACAACCAGGAGAACGTGAAGACGGTCACCGAGCAGCAGCAGGCGACCGACATCGCCACCACCGTCGACCGCTACTTCGCGTGCGACCCGACCGTGACCGACGTGGAGTGGTTCCTGCTCGTGGACGAGCCGACGCGGAACGGGATCAACCAGCAGGGGGTGCGAGTCGGAGGAGGGTGGCAGAGCGGCCTCCTGACCGCCGGCGGCGAGGGCGTCTCGACGCCGAAGCTGGCGTACACCGAGGACGCCCCCCTCTTCGCGGAAGGCCGCGAGGCCTGCACGTTCGGGCTTCTGAGCTGGAGCCCGCAGAAACAGCACCCTTGACACGAACGCGTGTTCGCCCTACCATGGCGAACACATGTTCGGAAAGCTCCTGATCGTCGCGCTCCTGGCCGCCCTCGCGGTCGGTCTCGTCGAGGCCCGCAGCTCGAGCGGCGCCGGCAAGCGGCAGCTGTACGTCGTCCGGCCGGCCGACACGCTCTGGTCGATCGCGGCGGAGGCGTACGGCGGCGACCCGCGCGAGGCCATCTGGCGGATCGAGCAGGCGAACCATCTCGTCTCGGACGACATCGAGCCGGGCGAGACGATCGTGCTGCCGGGATAGCTAGTCCAAGACCGGGATGTCGATCCCGGTGACGTACACCTTCTCGCCGCGGAAGAGCCGACGCTGGTCGTCCCACGGGAACCAGATGATCACGTCCCACTCCAGGTGCTCGCCGGTCGGTTCGACGCCGAGCCACGGCGCCTCGTGCGTCGCGGTCACGTGCGCCTCCTCGCAGACGCCCTGCGGCCCGATGACGATGTCCGTCAGATCGAAGGTGATGTCCGGGAACGCGGTCAGCAGCTGCGTGTAGAAGCGCGCCGCGCCCTCGTGCCCTTCCCAGCGGTGGCCGCTGCCGATGATCTCGTACACACAGTCGGGCGTGAGCGTCGAGATGAGGCCCGGGAGGTCGCGCGCGTCCTCGGCCATCGAGTGCGTCTTGTACAGCTCGCGGATCTCGGTGTAGAGCGCGGGTGTGACCTCGCGGCGGTAGAGCTCGAGGATCGCGTCGCCGGCCACCGCGCGGAGACTATCCGGCAGGGACGAGCTCCGGCTCGCGAACCAGGATCGTCGAAAGAAAGGCGTCCACGACCGACGGCGAGAACTGCGTGCCGCGCGCGTTCCGAACCTCCTTCACCGCCTCCTCGAACGTGAGTGCCCGGCTGTACGGCCGATCGGTCGTCATCGCGTCCCACGCGTCGGCGAGCCCGACGATCGACGCCTCCAGCGGGATGGCGGCGCCGGCGAGCCCGTCTGGATAGCCGCCGCCGTCCCAGCGCTCGTGATGATGGCGGATGAAGGGAAGGGCATCGTGCAGGCGGCCGAGGTGGCTCACGATCTCGGCGCCGTCTTCGGGATGGCGCTTGACGAGCTCGAACTCGTCCCTCGTCAGCGGTCCGGGCTTCGTCAGCACGGCATCCGGGACGCGCAACTTGCCGATGTCGTGGAAGAGGCCCGCGAGCTTCAGCGCACCGAGTCGGTCGCGCGGCAGGCCGAGCGCGTCGCCGATAGCGAGAGCGACGTCACGCACCCGCTGCGAGTGGCCGGCCGTGTACGGGTCCTTTGCATCGACGGCGGCGTTGAGCGTCTCGATCGCTTCCAGCGCGCTCCGCTCGAGCAGGCGGTACGACTCGAGCAGGCGGGTGGACCGGTCGCGGAGCTGCACGGTGCGCCGGCGTAGTGTGCGCGACGCGCGGCGCACGAGCAGGACGAGCGCGAGCCACAAGAGGCCGAACACGGCGGCGACGGTGAACCAGATCATGTGCACGCGCGAGGCAATGAGCGACTCGAGCGGCGCGGCGTTCGCATAGATCTCGTAGGCGCCGATCGCGCGCGTGTGCGTCGCGTTCTCGAGCGGTGCGTACACCTGGATGAGGTGGGTGAACCCGAGACGCGCCTCGGCGGCGTCCTCGCCGTTTGCGCCGGCCCCGACGATGCCCGCGACCGCGCGGTTCTCGTGGATCGCTTCGCCGAGCTCATCGTCGAGCGGGAAGCGATGGCCGATCCTCGTCCGTTGCAGCGTGGTGAAGGCGAGGACTCCGTCCGGGCGCCAGACCTTCACGCTGACGACGTCCGGCTGGTTCCTCAGGACGCGCGAGATCGTCGCCGACAGCCACCGCGTTGTCACGACCTTGTTGCCGCGCACGACGACCGGGCCCAACACTCCGTCGACGTACTGCGCGAGCGATTGCTGCTTCAGGTCGACCGCCTCTCCGCGGAGCGTCCGCGCCAGCGCCGAACCGAGGAGCGCGGCACCAGCGACGAGGATGACGGCCGAGGCGACGACGAACAGCCGCAGCTGTGTCAGCGACCCCTCCAGCCGCCGATCGCCGCCGTGATGCCGCATCATCACTGCTGCGAGATACGCAACGCGCGCGCGGGCGGATGTCACTCGAACGAGTGACCCTCATACACTGCTGCGCGTGGACCTGGACGTCGTCTTCCTCGGCACGTCGGCCTCGATGCCGACCGCGCGTCGCGCGCCGGCCGCGGTCCTCGTCCGCCGCGGCGGCGAGCGGCTGCTGTTCGACTGCGCGGAAGGGACGCAGCGGCAGCTGCAGCGCTCCGCCGTCGGACTCGCCGAGCTGGAGGAGATCTTCCTCACGCATCTGCACGCCGACCACGTGCTCGGCTTGCCGGGAATGTTGAAGACGTTCGCCCTCCGCGGACGCGAGGAGGTCGGCCTGACCGTGTACGGCCCGCGCGGCGTCCACGACCTGTTCGCGAAGCTGAAGCCGTTCCTCGGCCGGCTGCCGTACGAGCTGACGATCGTCGAGGTCGAAGCGGGCGACACGCTCGAGCGCGGCGAGTACCGCATCGAGCCGTTCGCGGTCGATCACGGGGTCTCGGCCGTCGGATACGCGGTCGTCGAGGAGCACCGTCCAGGGCGGTTCGACGTCGACGCGGCCGATGCGCTCGGCGTGCCGCCCGGACCGGAGCGCGGGATTCTCCAGGGCGGCGATCCGGTCACGCTCTCCGACGGAACGGTGGTCACCCCGGACGAAGTGCTCGGGCCAGCACGGCCCGGACGCAAGCTCGCAATCACCGGCGACACGGCGCCGGCGCCGGCGGTCGTGCAGGCGGCGCATCTCGCCGACCTGCTCGTGCACGAGGCGACCTTCGGCGCCGACGAGAAGGAACGCGCGCGCGAGACGATGCACTCGACATCGGCCGACGCCGCCGAGGTGGCGCGGCTCGCCAACGTGAAGCTCCTCGCGTTGACGCACGTCTCGCCGCGCTACTTCGGCCCTGAGCTCGCGCGCGAGGCGAACGCCGTCTTCCCGCACGTGGTCGTCCCGCGCGACTTCGACACCGTCGAGATCCCGTTCCCCGAGCGCGGTTCCCCGCGCCTCGTGAAGCGCGGCGCCGCAGCGGGGGAGACCTCGTATCATCCCGTCACGATGGGCGGAATGGTCCAGGTCGCCACGGCCGGAGACGTCACCGAGGCGGAGGAGCTCCAGGAGCTGCTCCGCAACGCCGGCATCGAGGCGGAGATCGAAGCCGACGGCGCCGAGGACGCGCTGCGCGTGCTCGTACCGGAAGGCTCGCTCGAAGCGGCCGAGGACGCGATCGAGGCGCTCTCGGAGCCGGACGACCTGATTTCGGAGCCGTAAGGGAGACCGGCGTGCGCTTGCAGGGCAGAGTGCTCCCTGTGCGGCCGGACCCAGGCATTCGCGCCCGGCACGTCTGAGGCCGGCATCGGCAAGCGCGTCGAAGCGCAGGCAGGGGCGGACAAGCTCTTTCCCGGCCGCCGCTAGCCGAGCACGCGCTCGAGCTCGGCGCGGCCCATCGGCTCGCCGTGCGCCGGGAGCACGAGCTCGACGGGGAGGTCGAGCAGCGGACGGAGCCGGTTCGCCACGTCGTCGCGGGTCACGTGCTTGCGGCCGCCGAGGTGGACGTCCAGCCCCTCGCCGAAG
>JAFALP010000413.1 GCA_019234175.1 Actinomycetota bacterium
GATGGCGACGATGACGGCCGCGATGAAGAACTGGCTTGCGCCGACGGCCGAGGCGAACCCGTTCAACGAGTGCACGAGGATCTCGCTGACGATCGCCGTCGCCGCCGTCGCACCCGCGAGCACCGCGAGCGCGACCGGCAGAGGCCACGCGGCTTCCGACGCGTCCGCCCGGTCGAGCTTTGCGTGGCGGCGCAGGTTGCGTGCGGTGACGGCCAGGTAGAGCACGAGCAGGGCGACGGCCACGGGGATGGAGACGACGACTGCCGAGTGCCGTTCCGACGCGCCCGTGTACCCCACCACGACCGGAACGACGAGGAGGACGACCGCGGCGGCGACGAGGCCGAGCTGCGCGAAGAGGGATCGCCGGTCGATGCGCGTCTCGGGGCCGACGAGCTGCGTCACGCCGAACACGAGAAGGAGGTTCGAGATGACGGAGCCTGCGAGTGACCCGCGCACGACTGCCGGGAGGTCGTCGCCGACGGCGAACAGCGCGATTATGAGCTCGGGCGCGTTGCCGAAGCTCGCGTTGAGAAAGCCGCCGACGCCGGGCCCCGTGTGCTCGGCCGCGTGCTCGGTCGTCTCGCCGATCACCCATGCGAGCGGAATGAGCGCCGCCGACGCCAGCACGAAGAGCGCCGTGTTGCCCGGATTCGCCGCGTAGCGCAGCACGATCGTGACGGGCGTGAGGGCCAGCGACGCCCAGAGAATCCTTCGAGCCACGAGGCGGGTAGCGTAGTCGGGGCGTGCTCGATGCCGTTCTCTTCGACTGGGGCGACACGCTCATGCAATGGGCGTGGGAGCCTGAGCTCCTCGCCACCGGACACGACGCGGGCCTCCGCGCGCTCGGCCGCGAGCCGTTTCCGGCGCTAACGGTGCGCTTCACCGACGCGTATCTCCCGTTGCTGTGGGTGCCCGGGACGCTCGAAGAGATCGAGTACCCCCGTCTCGTCCGCAGACTCCTCGCAGAGGAGGGCATCGACGTCGCCGACGACGAGCTCGGCCGCTTCCTCGAGGCGGAGCACGCCGCATGGGCGCCTGCGCGGCAGCTCGCGTCGACGACGCACGCATTGCTCGAAGCGCTTCGCGACCGTGGACTGAAGCTCGGCCTCGTCTCGAACGCGTTCGATCCGCCGGCGCTCCTCCATCGCGACCTCGACGACATGGGAGTCGCGCAGCGTCTCGACGTCGCCGTCTTCTCCTCGGAGGTGGGACGGCGCAAGCCGCACGCGGAGATCTTCCAGCGCGCGCTCGACGCGCTCGGCGTGCAGACCGACCGCACGCTCTTCGTCGGCGACATGCTCGCCACCGACATCGCCGGCGCCGCCGCGCTCGGCATGCACACCTGCCAGGCGCTGTGGTTCCGGGCGGACGAGGATCCCGAAGGCCCGGAGCCCGACTTCCGCGCGTTCACGCAAATGGACGTGATCACGGCGGTTCGCCGCCTGCAGTGAGTCGCTACTTCGTTTGCGTAAGCCGAAAACGGGCCGTCTGTCAAGACTTGCGGGATCCGAAACCAGAACCACACAATGCAGGGCAGATGAGCGAGATGACGTTGACGCTCAGGCCGCAGGACGACGTCTCGTGCCGCGCCTGCGGCGTCCACTGCGACAAGGTCGTCTATCCGTCAGCGTGCATCGAGCGCTCATGCCCGTTCGTGTACGCGTACGAGGAGCACGGGCACACGTTCATGGGCTGCATGCAGCGGGTGTACGAGGTCGAGATCGATCTCGCGATGGTGCGCGCCGCCGAAGCGCACCGCGCCGGCTTCGGCGCGGTGAAGGCCATGCGCAACCCGCTGCCGATGTGCCGCTCGGAGATCGAGCCGTGCTACGAGCAGCGGACCGGCGAGCTCGGCTGCATCAACCCGGAGTTCAACGAGCTCCCCGCCGGCGCGCCGACATTTCGCGTGTTCGCACGCCTCTCGTAGCCAGATCCTTCGCCTTCTGCACCTCGTTCGCATCCGGCCCGTGGCCGTCCGGCCCGGCGGTCTCGAGCACGGCCGGGAGGCCTTGGAGCCGGGCATTGCCGAGGAAGACGCCGAGCGTCTCGCCGAGGATGCCTTCGCCCATGTTCGCGTGCCGGTCGCGATTGGAGCCGAGCGGAGCGGCGGAGTCGTTGACGTGCAACGCGCGCAGCCGTTCGAGTCCGATCGAGGCGTCCACCTCGTCGAGGCACGCATCGAGCGCGGCCGGGTCGGCGACGTCGACGCCGGAGACGTAGAGGTGGCACGAGTCGAGGCAGATGCCGAGGCGAGGGTGGCGATCGAGGCGCTCGAAGAGGATGGCAAGCTCCTCCACGGATCGGCCGATCGTTCCGCCCGCGCCGGCGGAGTTCTCCATCAGCAGCCACGTCTCGTCGGTCGTGTGCGCGAGCACCTGCTCCATCGCCGGCACGACGCGCTCGAGGCCGTGCTCGAATCCGCAGCCGAGATGCGAGCCGACATGGAACACGACGCCGTCGGCTCCGATCGCGCTTCCGACCAGCATCGTGTTCTTGAGCGCCGCCACCGACTTCTCGTACACGTCGTCGTCGGGCGCGGCGAGGTTGCAGAGGTAGAGCGCGTGGCAGAGCACTCCACCCATGCCGGTCTCCGCACGCTGTTCGCGGAAGCGGTCGAACGACGCAGGATCGTGATTCGTCGG
>JAFALP010000188.1 GCA_019234175.1 Actinomycetota bacterium
CTACTTCAACCAGGGGCACGTATGCTGCGCCGGCTCGCGCCTCTTCGCGCAGGAGTCGATCGCCGAGCCGCTCGTGGAGAAGCTCAAGCACCGGCTCGCGACGCTCCGCGTCGGCGATCCGCTCGACAAGAACACCGACGTCGGCGCGATCAACTCGGCCATGCAGCTGGAGAAGATCAAGGAGCTCGTCGAGTCGGGGCGCGCGGAGGGCGCGGACATCTACCAGCCGCCCTGCCGGCTGCCGGAGAAGGGCTACTGGTTCGCGCCGACCGTCTTCACGAACGTCGCGCAGAGCTACCGCATCGCGCAGGAGGAGATCTTCGGCCCCGTCCTCTCGGTGCTCACCTTCCGCACGCCGGACGAGGCGCTCGAGAAGGCGAACAACACGCCGTACGGACTGAGCGCCGGCGTGTGGACGGAGAAGGGGTCGCGCATCCTGTGGATGGCGCAGCGGCTCCGCGCCGGCGTGGTGTGGGCGAACACCTACAACCGCTTCGACCCGACGTCGCCGTTCGGCGGCTACAAGGAGTCGGGCTTCGGCCGCGAGGGCGGTCTGCACGGGCTCGAGCCGTATTTGAGGTTCGACGAGTGAGCCGTCTTCCGATCAAGAAGACGTACAAGCTCTTCCTCGGCGGCGCGTTCCCCCGCAGCGAGTCTGGGCGCACGTACGAGGCGGAAGGACAGAACGTCGCGCGCGCGTCACGCAAGGACGCACGCGACGCTGTCCGCGCGGCGCGGGCCGCGCAGCCGGGCTGGGCGGCCGCGACCGCGTACAACCGCGGCCAGGTGCTCTACCGCCTCGCGGAGATGGTCGAGGCGCGTGTGCCCGAGTTCGCCGACCTCAGCACTGGGCGCGACGAGGTCGAGCGCGCGATCGATCGCATCGTCTGGTACGCGGGCTGGGCGGACAAGCTGCCGCAAGTCCTCGGCGGCTCGAACCCGGTCGCCGGTCCGTACTTCAACTTCACCGTCCCCGAGCCGACCGGCGTGGTCGCAGTGCTCGCTCCCGACGAGCCGCCGCTGCTCGGGCTCGTCACCCGTCTGCTCCCGCCGCTCGTCGGCGGCAACGCGGTCGTCGCCGTCGCGTCGGAGCAGCGGCCGCTCGCCGCGATCGAGCTCGCGGAGGCGATGGCGACGAGCGACCTGCCGGGCGGCGTCGTCAACCTCCTGACCGGATTCCGCTCCGAGCTGGCGCCGATCCTCGCCGCGCACATGGACGTGAACGCGCTCGACCTCGGCAGCGCGAACGGCGCGTCCGCGGATCTCGAGCAGCTCGCCGCCGAGAACGTGAAGCGCATCGTGCACGGACGCCCCGACTTCCAGAGCCCGTGGGAGATCGCGAGCTTCCTGGAGCTGAAGACCGTGTGGCACCCGATCGGCCAGTGAGCCGGTTCAGTCACGCGATCGCGGAGGGCGACGGCATCTCGGTCATCGCCGCCGTCGAGGACGCCGAGTCCGCTCGGGCCGCCGAGGAGCAGCTCGCAGAGGCGCTCG
Organism: Actinomycetota bacterium; assembly: GCA_019234175.1. Taxonomy (GTDB): domain Bacteria; phylum Actinomycetota; class Thermoleophilia; order Gaiellales; family Gaiellaceae; genus Palsa-739. The sequence goes on from JAFALP010000188.1 coordinate 1,495, forward strand.
TTGTCCGCGGCGACCCGACCGCCGTGCGCGAGGCGAGCTCGCTGCCGATCCTCTGGCGCGCGGACGTCTCGCTCGAACGCGCATCGACGGCTGCCGATGCCTACCTCCTCGTGTTCGACGCGCTCGAGGACGAGGACGGGAGGCTGGAGCAGCTGCACGACCAGGCCGTCGAGCTCGGCCTCGACTGCGCCGTCGAGGTTCGCGACGAGGACGAGCTCGAGCGCGCGCTCGACCGTGTCGATCCCGAGATCCTTCTCCTGTCGCCCGTCGAGCGCGAGGAGAACGAGACACCGCTCGAGGTCGTGCTCGACCTGCTCGCCGCCGTCCCCGCCGGCAAGCTCGCGATCGCCGATCTGCAGCTGACGAACCGCGACGAAGTGCAGGAGCTCGAACGGGCGGGCTGCGACGCGGTCATCGTCCACGGGGCCGAGGTGCCCCCGCTCGTGGACGCCCCGCCGCAGGTATAGAGCGCTACGCTGTTCGGCCATGAGGGCGACCGCACTCGCGGCTCTCGTCGCCTTGGCGCTCGGCGTCGGTGTCTCTGCCTCGTCGGCGGCGCCGAAGGCGAGCTGCCCCGGGGCGTGGGCGAAGGGCTGGCAGCGCCTCGCGGACAAGGTGGATGCACCTGTCTACTGCCCGACGTGGATGCCGAACCCGCTCGACGCGCAGATCGGCGGCCAGTACCAGGACATCTACTCCATCTCGAAGGACCGCAGCTACCTGGTCGGCTTCCTCGAGCACGGCGACCTCGGAAGCGGTGACGTGCACGTGAACTTCCGCGGGTACCCCGGACGCACGACCATCCCGAAATGCCCAGCTCCGGTGGGCAAGTCGACAGTGCCGTGCTTCGCCGACCCGGCGGGCACGGTGACCGAGAACGGGATCCACGCGACCGTGTACCAGGTGAACCAGGGCGCGGACCAGTGGCACATCCTGCTCGCGTGGCGGCACGCCGGTTCGCTCTATTCCGTCAGCCAGCACGTCATCGTCCCGTACGACAGCGCCACCCGGGTTCGTGCGAACTTGAAGCACTTGCTCAAGAGCCTCGTGCTCGTTCGCCCTCAGGACTGATGCGCTTCACCCGACGCCACTTCCTCGGCGGCGCGGCTGCTGCGGCCGTCGCGGGCGGAGGGATCTACGAGCTCGTCGACAAGCTCGGCTCCTCGCCGACGCGGCCCGTCGCCGAGCCGGCGGGAATCCCGCCGGAACAGCACCTCTTCGATCTCTCGACCGTGCAGAGCGAAGGCGTGGACGTGCTCGTCCCGCCGATGCACAGCGAGGTCGTCACTGCGACGCTCCACGCCCCCGACCTCGCGAAGGCGCAGGCGCAGCTCGAGGACGTTTTGCGCGACCTCGACGCGCGCTATCCGCTGTCGCCCGCGGGACTTGGCGTCACCGTCGCGTGGGGGCTGCCGTATTTCCACCGTTACGTCGCCGAGCAGGCGAAGGCGCACCTTCCGTTCGACCGGCGCGCGCAGAAGCCGGTGCTGCTCCCGAACCGCACGTTCCCGAGCGACCCCTCGAGCACCATCCTCGAGTCGAACGACGTCGTCGTGCTCCTTCGCAGCGATCACGTCGAGCACATCGACGACGCGCGCAAGACGATCTTCGCCCTCCCGTTCTTCGCAGTCACGAGCATCCGCCACGGGTTCGCCGGCGGCGGATTCGAGGGCGGCCCGGGCCTGCCGAAGAAGATGGGTGTCGCCGCCGGCGTCCCCGGCGCCGACCTCATCCCCGACGGCGCCGAGCTCTTCCTCGGCTTCACGTCCACGCAGAAAGCGGGACTCGGTCCGGGGAAGATCGCGAACCACGAGACGCTCGGATACGTCGACCTGCGCTCGGGCTACTTCCACGGCGGGACGCACATGCACCTCTCGCACATCAACGAAGACCTCGAGGCCTGGTACCTCAACTTCGACTTCGACGAGCGCGTGCTCACGTCGTTCCGCACCGGGCTCTCGAACGTCAAGCAGGGAACGCAGACGGTGCCGCAGCGTCCGCAGGACGTCTCGACGCGCGCGGG
>JAFALP010000202.1 GCA_019234175.1 Actinomycetota bacterium
GCTGCGCTGGACGCAGTGGGTCGGGGTCGGCGTGACGGTCGCCGTCGTCAGCCTCCTGCCGGTCCGCAGGCGCGACATCGTGCGCGCGCCCGATCTGGTGCCCGCTCCCGCCGCGAGCTAGGCTCGCGCTCGTGGATCTGCGCGACACCCCGGAAGAAGCCGCCTTCCGGGCGGAGCTGCGCGCCTGGATCGACGCCAACCTGCCCGAGGACCGGCGCGGGTGGCGCGGCGGAGAGCAGCGCTTCGGCGACGACTTCGGCCGCGAATGGAGCCGAGCGCTCTACGAGGCCGGGTACGCGGGGCTGACCTGGCCGAAGGAGTACGGCGGCGCGGGCGCCCCGTACAGCCACCAGGCGATCTTCTACGAGGAAATGGCGCGCGCCCAGGCGCCGGCCCACGTCGGCGTCATCGGGCTCGGCATGGCCGGGCCGACGATCATGGCGCACGGCACCGACGAACAGAAGCGCGCGCACCTCGCGAACATCCTCTCCGCCGAGGAGATCTGGTGCCAGGGCTTCTCCGAGCCCGGCGCCGGTTCCGACCTCGCCGCCGCGCGAACGCGCGCGGAAAGGCGGGGCGACGTGCACGTCGTCAACGGGCAGAAGGTGTGGTCGTCGTTCGCGCACATCGCCGACTTCTGCATCCTCGTCACGCAGCAGTTCCCCGACCAGCCGCGCTACCGGAACCTCACGTACCTCATCGTCGACATGCACGCGCCCGGCGTCGAGGTGCGGCCGCTGCGCCAGATCACCGGCGAGGCGGAGTTCAACGAGATCTTCTTCTCCGACGTCGAGGTGCCCGTGTCGAACCGGCTCGGCGACGAGGGCGAAGGCTGGCAGGTGGCGATGACGACGCTTCTGCACGAGCGCGGGACGCTCGGGTTCGCGCTCACCGCAGCGCTCGACGTCGCCGTCGGCCGGCTCCTCGACACCGCGCGTGCGCGGAACGGCGACGATCTCCACCGCGAGCGCATCGCCGCGGAGTGGATCGAGCTCCAGGCGCTGCGCTACACGAACTACCGCTCGCTCGGCACGTACCAGCGGACCGGCATCCCCGGGCCGGAGGGATCGGCGATCAAGCTGCGCTGGTCGGAGCAGAACCAGCGGCTGACGAAGCTCGGCCGCGAGCTGCTCGGCTCCGAGGGGATTCTCGACGACGGCTGGTGGCACTACCAGCAGCTGCGCAGCCGCGGGAACACGATCGAGGCGGGCAGCTCCGAAGTCCTGCGCAACATCGTCGCCGAGCGCGTGCTCGGACTGCCGAGGAGCCGCTAGTGGACTTCGCCTTCGACGACGTCCAGCTGGAGCTGAAGAGCCAGGCGCGCGCGTGGCTCGCGGAGCGCTACCCGCTCGACCGCGACTGGGACGCGCCGCAGGACGACCGCTGGGCCGAGCTCGACGAGCTCGGCTGGCTCGACGTCGCGGACGCAGGGCTCGGATTCGTCGAGGAGGCGCTGCTCCTCGAGGAGCTCGGCTGCGCCCTCTACCCCGGCCCGTATCTCGCCCACGTCGCGGGCAACGTCGAAATCGCAGGACTGGCCCTGCAAGGAGACGGCGCGCTCGTCGAGACCGTCGACCCGACGCGCCCGCTCCACCGGAACGCCGGCGTCGCGGAGACGCCCCGCTCACGCGCCGCGATGGCGGCGGAGGCGGTCGGCGTGGCGCAGCGCGCGCTCGAGCTCGGCGTCGAGTACGCGAAGGAGCGCGAGCAGTTCGGCAAGAAGATCGGCGTGTACCAGGCCGTGTCGCATCAGCTCGCCGACACGTACGCAGACGTCGAGCTGGCGCGGTCGCTCGCGTACTGGGCGGCGTGGTGCGTCGCCGAGGACGACGAGCAGGCGGCGCTCGCCGCGGCGGCGGCGAAGGCATTCGCAACCGAAGCCGCCGTGAAGGCGTGCGAGCGCTCGATCCAGGTGCACGGTGGGATCGGCTTCACGTGGGAGCACCCCCTGCACCGCTTCTACAAGCGCGCCCTCTGGCTGGAGGGCTTCGGCAAGCGTCCGCCGGAGCTGCGTGCAGAGATCTCCGATGCGCTGCTCGGCGCACCCGTCCCCGTCTGATGGACGGGCAGATGATGGACTTCCCGCTGACGCTGGCGCATCTGCTGCGCCGCTCGGAGACGCTGTTCGGCACCGGCGAGATCGTCACGCGCCTGCCCGACAAGAGCATCCACCGCACGACATACGGCGAGACCATGCGCCGCGCACGGCAGCTCGCCGTCGCACTGCAGCAGCTCGGGCTCGAGCCCGGCGAACGAGTCGCGACGCTGTGCTGGAACCACCACCAGCATCACGAGGCGTACTTGGGCATCCCGTGCGGCGGATTCGTCCTGCACACGCTCAACCTCCGCCTTCACCCCAACGACCTGGCGTACATCGCCGACCACGCCGGCGACCGCGTCGTGATCGTCGATCGCTCTCTGGTGCCGCTGCTCGAGCAGTTCCGCGCGCAAACGAGGATCGAGCACGTCTTCGTCGTCGAGGACGGATACGAGGAGCTCCTCGCGAGCGCGTCGCCGGACGACTGGTGCGATCCGCAGGTGCAGGAGACCGCGGCCGCGGCGATGTGTTACACGAGCGGCACCACCGGCCGGCCGAAGGGCGTCGTGTACTCGCATCGCTCGACCGTCCTGCACACGCTCGGCGTCGCGGCGAACAATCCGCTCGGCATCGGGATCGGCGTGAACGACGCGATCCTCCCGGTCGTGCCGATGTTCCACGCGAACGCGTGGGGCTATCCGTACGTCGCGACCATGACCGGCTCGAAGCTCGTCTACCCCGGTCCGCATCTCGATCCCGAGAGCCTCCTCGAGCTGATGAACGACGAGCGCGTCGCGTGGGCGGCGGGCGTCCCCACGATCTGGATGGGGATCCTTCAGCTCCTCGACGCGAACCCCGGACGCTGGGACCTCTCGGCGATGAGGGCGATGCTCGTCGGCGGTTCCGCGGTCCCGCGCGCGATGATCGCCGCGTTCAAGCGCCGGCACGGGCTCGACATCGTGCAGGGCTGGGGGATGACCGAGACGTCGCCCGTCGCGTCGACGGCCTCGTTGCCGCACGACCTCGCCGACGTCGACGAGGAGACGCGCTTCGACATCGAGTCGTGGGCCGGCATGCCGCTCCCGTTCGTCGAGATCCGCATTCGGGTCGGCGACGAGGAAGTCCCGTGGGACGGCGATTCGATGGGCGAGCTCGAGGTGCGCGGCCCGTGGGTCGCCTCCGGCTACTACGAGACACCGGAGCAGGTCGACCGCTGGACGGAGGACGGCTGGTTCCGCACCGGCGACATCGCCTCCATCCATCCGCGTGGCTACATCCAGATCAAGGACCGCTCGAAGGACGTGATCAAGTCGGGGGGCGAGTGGATCTCGTCCGTCGAGCTGGAGAACGCGATCATGGCGCACCCCGCCGTCGCCGAGGCGGCGGTGATCGCCATTCCCGACGAGCGCTGGGCGGAACGGCCACTCGCTGCGGTCGTGCTCAAGGCGGGCGCGTCGGCGAATGCAGACGAGCTGCGCGACTTCCTCGCGCCGAGCTTCGCGAAGTTCTGGCTGCCCGACCGGTTCGAGTTCGTCGCCGAGATCCCGAAGACGAGCGTGGGCAAGTTCCGCAAGACCGCGCTCCGCGAGCAGTTCGCCGAGGAACACGCGGCCACGAGTTGAGGGCCGCGGTGCTCCGCGAGGTCGGCGGCCCGTTCGAGCTCGCCGACGTCCCCGACCCGGATGCGTCCGACGGCCGCCGGATCGTGCGCGTGCACGCGGCCGGCATCAACTTCGCCGACGTCCTCATCCGGCGCGGGCACTACCCGGAGATGCCGGAGCTCCCCGTCGTCCTCGGCCTGGAAGTGGCGGGCGAGCTCGAGGACGGCGCGCGCGTCGTCGCGCTCACGCGCGGCGCCGGCGGGTATGCGGAGCTCGCCGCCGTCGACCAGGTGCTGCCGCTCCCCGAGGGAGCGAGCTTCGCCGAGGGCGCGGCGTTCCCGACCGCGTTCCTGACCGCGTATATCCCGCTCACGCGGCAGGTGCACCTCCACCCGGGGTCGGCCGTGCTCGTGCACGCGGCCGCGGGCGGGGTCGGGAGCGCGGCAATCCAGGTGGCGCGCGCGCTCGGCGCGGAGGTGATCGGCGCCGTCGGCTCGGCGGAGAAGATCGAGCTCTGTCTCGAGCTCGGCGCGTCGGCGGCGTACGTGTACGACGACATCCCGGACGATCTCCGCGTCGACGTCGTCATCGACCCGGTCGGCGGCCCGCTGCTCGAGCGGGCGCTCGGCCGGCTCCGGCCGCTCGGCGTGCTCGTGGCGATCGGGGTGGCCGGCGGCCCGTGGGAGGCGATCAATCCCGCGCTCCTGGTCGGCCGCAACGTCGGCGTCCAGGGGTTCTACCTCGGACGCCTGCTCCGGCACGCGCCGGAGGTCGTTGCCCAGGCCACCGGCGAGGTGCTCGAGCTGTGGCGCAGCGGCGCGGTGAAGCCCGTCGTCGGCGCCGAGATCCCGCTCGCCGAGGCGGGACGCGCGCACGAGCTCGTCGAGTCGCGGCGGAGCGTCGGCAAGGTCGTCCTCGTCCCGTGACCGCGTTCGTCACGGGGGGACGCGGAGGTATCGGCTCGGCGATCGCCGACGCCCACGGCGACGCGATCGCGCTCGACCTTCCCGACTTCGACGTCGCCGACCCGGCCGCCTGGGCCGCGCTCGACGGCGCCTACGACGCCGCCTTTCTCAACGCCGGCATCGGCATCGGCTTCCCCGACGTCGGAGAGCTGCCGGACGAGGAGATCGACCGGATCGTGGGCGCAAATCTCCTCGGCGTCGTCCTCGGCGCGCGCGAGTGCGCACGGCGCCTGATGCCGAACGGCGGCTCGATCGTCTGCACGGCGTCGCTCGCCGGGCTCACCGGAATGCCGTTCGATCCCATGTACACGGCGACGAAGCACGCGGTCGTCGGATTCGTCCGCGGCGCTGCCGCCGGCCTGCAGGGGCACGGCATCCGCATCAACGCCATCTGCCCCGGCTTCACGGAGACGCCCATCGTCGTCGACGAGATCCGCGACGCACTCCCGGCACCGCTCATGGACCCGTCGTTCGTCGCCGAGGCAGCGCTGCGGGTAATGCGCGACGGCGAGAGCGGCCGCGCCTGGATCATCCAGCCGAACCGCGTCGAGCCGTTTCGCTTTCCCGGCATCCCGGGGCCGCGCTGACGGTCATCCGCCGAGGCGCGCCTCCAGGTTCGCCTTCACAGCCGCCCAGTCGTCGTCGATGACGGCGTACCACGCGGAGTCGCGCCGCTTCCCGCCCTGCACGAGCATGTGCTTGCGGAAGACGCCCTCGAACTCGGCAGGAAGGTTCGCCAGTGCCGGGCGGGAGCGCTCGTTCGCCGCGTCCGTCTTGAACTCGACGCGGTGATAGCCCTCGTCTTCGAACGCGTGGCGCAGCAGGAGGTACTTCGCCTCCGTGTTCGCGCCCGTCCCCCACGCGCGCGGATCGACCCACGTGTTCCCGATCTCGACGACACGATCCTCCGGCCGGTCGTTGAGGAAGCTCGTGTGGCCGACGAGCTCGCCGTCGAAGTAGTGCGCGAAGCCCATGTCGACCGAGCTCCACCAGCGGTCGAACTCGTCGCGCGATTCGTTGCCGCGGTAGCGCATCCACCGCCAGATGCGAGGGTCGTCGGCGATCGCCCAGAGCGCATCCGCGTGGCGCTCCTCGAGCGGCTCGAGCCGCACGTGCGCACCCTCGAGCATCACGTGAAGCGCCAGGTGCTCCCGTCCTCGAACTCGCGGAGGATGCGGCGCGCGACCACCATCTTGTGCACCTCGTCGGCGCCGTCGTAGATGCGGGCGGCGCGCGCGGCACGCCACATCGACGCGAGCGGCGTGTCCTCCGTCATCCCGAGCCCGCCGTGCACCTGGATGGCGCGGTCGATGACGTCGCCGAGCACGCGAGCGGCGTAGAACTTGATGAGCGAGATCTCGATGCGCGCCTCGTCGCCCTCGTCGAGCCGGTGCGCGGCCCGCAGCGTCATCAGGCGGCACGCCTGGATCTCCGCCGCCGACTCCGCGATCCAGTTCTGCACGGTCTGCTTCTCCGCGAGCGGCCCGCCGAAGGCTTCACGCTCGAGCGAGTAGGCGCACATCAGCTCGAACGCGCGCTGCATCTGCCCGAGCCAGCGCATGACGTGGTGGATGCGCCCCGGGCCGAGCCGCTTCTGCGCGATGCGGAAGCCGTCGCCCGGATCGCCGAGCGTGTTCTCGACGGGGACGCGCACGCCGGTGAAGCGCGTCTCGCAGTGCGTCCCCCACCCGCGGCCCTCGTGGCCCATGACGGGAATGCGGCGCACGAGCTCGTACCCGGGCGTGTCGGTCGGGACGAGGATCATCGACGCGCGCCGGTGCGGCTCGGCGTCGGGATCCGTCACCACCATGACGACGCCGAAGGCTGCGCCGTCGGCGCCCGACGAGAACCACTTGTGCGCGTCGATCACCCACTCGTCGCCGTCGCGCACGGCGCGCGACCGGATGAGCGTCGGGTCCGATCCGGCCACCTCCGGCTCGGTCATGCCGAAGAAGGAGCGCACCTCGCCGGAGACGAGCGGCTTCAGGAACGCCTCCCGCTGCTCGTCCGTGCCGAAGAGGTGGAGGATCTCGCCGTTGCCGGCGTCGGGCGCCTGGCAGCCGAAGATCAGCTGCGCGATGAAGCTGCGGCCGATCTCCTCGTTGAGGTCCGCGTACTC
>JAFALP010000329.1 GCA_019234175.1 Actinomycetota bacterium
AGAAGATCGGCGCCGTCAAGGATCTCCTGCCCGTGCTCGAGCAGGTCATCCAGGCGGGCCGCCCGCTGCTGATCGTGGCGGAGGACGTCGAGGGCGAGTCGCTCGCGACGATCGTCGTCAACAAGCTGCGCGGCACCTTCCAGGCCGTCGCCGTGAAGGCGCCGGGCTTCGGTGACCGCCGCAAGCGCATGCTCGAGGACATCGCCATCCTCACCGGTGGCGAGGTCATCACCGAGGAGATGGGCCTCAAGCTCGAGAACACGAAGCTCTCGCAGCTCGGCAAGGCCCGCCGCGTCGTCGTCGACAAGGACTCGACGACCATCATCGACGGCGCCGGTGACACCGAGGCGATCAAGGGCCGCATCAAGCAGCTCAAGTCCGAGATCGAGAACACGGACAGCGACTTCGATCGCGAGAAGCTCCAGGAGCGCCTCGCGAAGCTGTCCGGCGGCGTCGCCGTCGTCAAGGTCGGCGCGTCGACCGAGACGGAGATGAAGGAGAAGAAGCACCGTGTCGAGGACGCTCTCCAGGCCGCTCGCGCGGCCCTCGAGGAGGGTCAGGTCCCCGGCGGCGGCGTCGCGCTCATCAACGCGGCCGACTCCGTCAAGGACAAGGTCCTCGGCGGGCTCGACGGCGACGAGAAGACGGGTGCGCAGATCATCATCCGCTCGCTTGAGGAGCCGCTCCGCCAGCTCGCGACGAACGCGGGCCTCGAGGGCTCGATCGCGGTTGCAAACGTCCGGAGCGCCCAGAAGGGCTTCGGGCTGAACATCGACACCGGTGAGGTCGAGGACCTCCTGAAGTCCGGTATCGGCGACCCGACGATGGTCACCCGCTCGGCGCTGCAGAACGCCGCGTCGATCGCGAAGAACATCCTCACCACCGAGGCGATCGTCGCCGAGGCGCCGGAGAAGGCCGGCGCCGGTGTCGGCGGCGGCATGCCGGACATGGGCGGGATGATGTAAGGAGCCCTACGGGCTCGCGCTTGACACAAGGGGCGGCCGCAAGGCCGCCCCTTGTTCGTAGTGGATCGCCCATCGGATCAGCGCCCACACGATGAGGAGGGCGACGAGGTTCAGCGTGGCGGCGAGCTGCTCCGAGCCGTACAGGAACACCTGGCCGACGACGATCTCGAGCAGGACGGCGTGGTCGTACCAGCGCAGCGACGACAGGATCGACCGCGACAACCGAATCGCGCCGATGAGCAGCAGCACGTCGGCAGCGATCGTCGTCAGGCAAAAGGCCCGCTCGCTGAACGACGTGTGGTGAATGCCATGCCGTAGCAGCCACGCTCCCTCCGCGGTCGAGATCGCCGCTCCGACGACGAGCAGCGCGTCGATGAAGAGCCGGAACAACGGATGCCGCGTCAGCGGCACCCAGACGGCGGCGAGCTTCTTCGAGATGCGTTGCCCGATCGGCGTCGTATCCGGCACCGTGTCGCACGTCTCGAGCAACTTGCGGACGTCGAGCGCGAGCGGATCGTCCGCGCCGGTCGTCTGCATGAGGTGGAGAACCTCCGCGCGCCGCTCCTCGCTCAACGCGCCGACCGCTGACCGTTGCAGCGTCTCCAGCGCGATGAGCGTCGCCTCCTGCGCGGTGAACCCGCGGCGCGAGAGCCAGCGTATGACGCCGAACATGACGACGAAGGCGACGTAGATGATCGCGATCGCCGGCTTGTAGAAGTAGTCGACGTCCTTCGTCACGAACTTCCCGACCTCGTCGATGAAAAGCCCGAAGCCGACGCCGCCGAGCACGGCGGACACGGGTCTCGTCGCGGGGCTGAGGAACGCGAGCAGGGCGAGCAGCGCGCTCAGCATCAGCAATCCGCCCCACAGCACGTGCGCGATGTGCAGCGACGAGTTGCCCACCTGCGGATAGCCGGTGGCGGCGAGGAGCCCGCGTGTGAAGATCACCGTCGCGATCCCGCACACGAACAGGATGGTCAGGTGCTCGTGCAGGTCGAAGCTGCGCAGCGGGCGGCGCAGCCGGATGCGCTCAGAAGGAGTAGCGCTCCTCTTTCCAGTAGTCGGCGTCGTTGTGGTAGCCATACCGCTCCCAGAACCCGAGCTTGTCGATGGACGAGATCTCGAGGCCGTTCAGCCACTTGGCGCTCTTCCAGAAGTACTTTGACGGGACGACGAGACGTACCGGGCCGCCGTGCTCCGGCGTCAGCGGCTCGCCGTCCGCCTCGTACACGACGAGGGCCTTCTCGTCCTCGACCGCCGCCAGAGGCGAGTTGGCGGTGAATCCGTGCTCTGCGTGCGCGATGACGAAGTGCGCACTCGGCCTCGGGCTGCAGAGCGTCGCCAGCTCGCGCCAGTGCACGCCCTTGAAGTGCGCGTCGAACCGGCTCCAGCGCGTGACGCAGTGGATGTCGGCGACGACCTCGGTCGCCGGCAGCGCCTTCAGCTCGTCGTAGCCGAGCGTCACCTCGTTCTCGACGTCGCCCCAGATGCGCAGCGTCCACGTGGACACGTCGACGTCGGGCACGGCGCCCGCATGGAGGACGGGCCACTTCTCCGTGAAGTACTGGCCGGGGGGCAGGCGTGCCGGGTCGTACCCGGCCTCGCGCACCTTCGCCTCGGCCTTCGAGCGGAAGAGCGGCATCGCGCTCGTACACTAGTTGCATGGATATCGCCGCTCGGCCGCGCGCCTTCGTCCGGGTGGCCGGACCGGACGCGCGCGACCACCTGCAGAACATGGTCTCGAACGACGTCGACGCGCTCGAAGTCGGCGGCGCGTGCCCGGCGCTGCTCCTGACGGCGAAGGCGCGGCTGATCGCGCCGCTCGTCGTGTGGCGCCGCGGCGAGGACGACTTCCTGCTGCTCACCGAGCCCGAGCTCGCCGAGGCGGTACAGGTCCAGCTCGTGCGCATGCGCTTCCGCGCGCGCGCCGAGATCGAGCGCGAGGAGCACGACTCGGTGCTCGTCTTCGGCGGCGACGGCATCGCCGGCGACTTCCCCGGCGCCGTCGAGCTGCTCGACTCCGGCCTCGAGCCGACGATGGACGAGGAGGAGCTCGAGCTGCGCCGCATCGAGGCCGGCGTGCCCCGCTGGGGCCGTGAGCTGGACGAGCGCGTCCTCCCCGCCGAAGCGGGGCTCGACCGCACGCACGTCAGCTTCACGAAGGGCTGCTACCCCGGCCAGGAGCCGATCGCGCGCCTGCACTACCGCGGCCATGTCAACCGGTCGTTGCAGGTGGTCGAGCTCGACGACGACACGACCGTGGAGCGCGTGACGAGCAGTGCGACGCGTCCGGACGGCAGCGTCGTCGCGCTCGCCTACGTGCGGACGTGAAGCTCGAGCCCGCCGCCTGGTGGTCGGTGCGGGCCGCGCACAACCTCAAGCCGGCGACGTACCGCTGCCCGCTCTGCGGCTACCGCCTGCATGCGATGACGCCGCATGTCCTCATCGCCCCCGAGGGCGACACGAGCCGCCGCCGCCATGCGCACGCCGAATGCGTGCAGGCGGCGCGGCATCAGGGCCGGCTGCCGAGCTACGACGAGTGGCGGAAAACGCAGCCGCGGAGAGGCATCCGGCTACACTGGCCGTTCCCGAAGCGCCCGTAGCTCAGGGGATAGAGCGCTGCCCTGCGGAGGCAGAGGTCGCATGTTCGAATCATGCCGGGCGCACTTCCGGTCGCCGTGACGGCGGCGCACACGCACCGCCGCCACGTCGACCGCGTCCCGCTCAGCCCGCGAGCGGCTGTCCCGTCTCGAGCAGCGTCTTCAGGCCGCTGAGCACGTAGCTCCAGCCGCCCGCCACGCTCAGCGCCGTCTTCGGCGCCCCCTCGAGCTGGTCGTGCACGACGCGGAGCTTCGAGTAGCCGCCTTCCTGCGACTCGATCTCCCACGTCACGCGGCTGTCTTCCTCGGCCGCCGTCTCCGGGTCGTACAGCGCGCGCCACGTGTGCACGAGCCGGTTGGGCGCGTCGGTCTCGATCACCTTGCCGCGAACGAGCGCCTCGCCGTTGCCGGCGACACTGAGGTAGTCGTCGTTCGTCATGCTGACGCGCGAGCCGTAGAAGTACTTCTCCGTGAACTCCGGCTTCGTGATCGCGTCCCAGATCTGCTGCGGCGTCGCCTTGATGTACACCTCGTACACCTGCGTCGCCTGCGCGGTCATGGTGCTCATGCCGTCTCCTCCAGTTCGTTCTTGAGATCCGCGAGCGCCGCGACGCGGTGCTCCGTGTACTTGTCGATCCACCGGTCGTGGACGAGCCGGATGGGGACCGGGTTGAGGTGGTGGAGCTTCTCCCGACCCTGCCGGCGGGTGACGACGAGGCCTGCATCCTCGAGGATGCGCAGGTGCTTCATCACGCCGAAGCGCGTCATCTCCAGCTCCGACTCGAGCTCGGTGAGCGTGCGGCCGTCGCGCTCGAAGAGCCGGTCGAGGAGATGGCGCCGCGTCGGGTCGGCGAGAGCCTTGAAGATGCGGTCGTCGTCCACGACCAGGAGAATAGGTGACTAAAGGGTCACATGTCAAGCCTCTCTCTCTGACCGAGGAGGATGTGGCGCGGCTGCTCTCCCCGGCCGACGCGGTGGCCGCGATCGAAGCGTGCTTCCAGCGCATGGCCCGCGGGGCGGTGACGAACAAGCCGCGGTACCGCCTCCCGCTCGACGCCGGCGCCCTCGCCGTGATGGCGGCGTCCGACGTCGAGCTCGGATACGCCGGCGCCAAGGTGTACGCCGGCTTCCGCGGCGGCGCGCGCTTCGTCGTGCTCCTGTTCCGCGCCGACGTGCCCGAGCTCGTCGCGGTCGTCGACGCGGACAAGCTCGGCCAGCTGCGCACCGGCGCGGCGAGCGCCGTCGCCGCGAAGTACCTCGCGCGCCGGGGGGCGACGACGCTCGGCGTGATCGGATGCGGGTGGCAGGCGGAGTCGCAGGTGCAGTGCATCCGCGCGGCGCTTCCCGGCATCGAGCGGGTCGTCGCCTACTGCCGAACGGAGGCGTCGCTGCGCGACTTCGCCGAGCGCCTCGGCGCGGAACCGGGGGAAAGCGCGCGCGACGCGGCCGAGTGCGACGTCGTCGTCACCGTCACGCCCTCGCCCGATCCCGTCCTGCGGGGCGAATGGCTGCGGCCGGGCGCGCTCGTGTGCGCCGTCGGCGCGAACGACGGCCACCGCCGCGAGCTGGACGACGTCGTGCTCGAGCGCGCCGCCTTCGTCTGCTGCGACTCCGTCGACGACGCGCGGTTGGAGTCGGCCGATCTGATCGAGCCGATTGCGGCCGGCGTCCTGGACTGGCTCGAGGTGCACGAGCTGCAGGACGTCGTCGCGGGCACGATCGCGGGCCGCCAGTCCGACGACGACGTCGTGCTGTTCAAGTCGAACGGGCTCGCGGCATGGGACGTCGCCGCCGCCGCGGCGGTGGTGGTTAGAGCGAGCTGAGCGTCGCGCGCGCGTCGGCGATCGCCTGCTCGCCGAGCTGCTGCACGAGCTCCGGCCGCGACAGCAGGCGCTCCTGCTGCTGCGTGCTGAGCCGGTTCTGGACGTACGCGTCCTGGATCACCTGATCGAGCGGACGTCCGGACGCGTGCTCGCGGAGGACGTATGCGGCGACCGCGTCCTCCTCCGGATTGCGCGCGAACAGGAACGAGAAGGGATTGCGCAGGAAACTCGTCAGCCTCGCCACGGGCGCGATTGTATAGTCGCCCCGTGCAGCTCTCGTCCGACCGCGGGAGGTTCGCGGAGCGGGTGCTCCACGGGGTCGACGATGCCGGTGAGGAGGAGCGCGTCGTCATCTGGATCGAGCGCAAGGCCGGCGCGGTCTGGGCGGTCGGGCGCGTCGTCAACGCGCATCACCGGAATGACGTCGCCCCGCGCCGCGACGACTACATCTTCGAGGGCTACGAGCTCGAGGACGCGCTCGACCAGGCGAACACCGCGCTCGAGGACGACCTCACGGTCTCGGAGGCGGACGGTCGCCCGGAGCACCTGCGGCCGTTCACGCGCGACGAGATCCTGAAGCCGCTCGAAGCATGGTTCTTCGGGCGCTCGACGTAGCGCATCGTCGATAGTTCGCGTCATGCTGGTCCGAGTCGGCTTCAGCGCCGATCCCGACGACGCGTTCATGTACTGGGGGATCGCCTCCGGGACCGTCGATGCGCGCGGCTTCGAGTTCGAGCCCGTCATCGCCGACATCCAGTCGCTGAACGAGTGGTCGCTCGAGGGACGGCTCGAGGTGACGGCGATGTCGCTCGCCACCTATCCGCTCGTGCACGAGCGGTACGCACTCCTGCCGCACGGCGCGAGCATGGGCTCCGGCTACGGCCCGATCGTCGTCGCAAAGGAGAAGCTCACCCTCGAGCAGCTGCGCGACGAGGAGATCGTCGTGCCGGGAACGCTGACGACGGCGTTCCTGGTCCTGCGCATGGCGCTCGGCGGCGAGCTCGCGTCGCGCGTCCTTCCGTTCGACAGGATCCTCGACGAGGTCGCGTCCGATCGCGCGCGCGTCGGGCTCCTCATC
This sequence comes from Actinomycetota bacterium, assembly GCA_019234175.1. Taxonomy (GTDB): domain Bacteria; phylum Actinomycetota; class Thermoleophilia; order Gaiellales; family Gaiellaceae; genus Palsa-739. The sequence goes on from JAFALP010000329.1 coordinate 6,467, forward strand.
CACGAGGGGCAGCTGACGTACGCGGACGCCGGCCTCGAGAAGTGCCTCGACCTGGGCGAATGGTGGCTGCTCGAGACCGGCCTGCCGCTGCCGCTCGGGGTGAACACCATTCGCCGTGACCTCGGCGGTGAGGCCATGCGCAAGATCTCGGACGTGCTGCGCGAGTCGATCGACGCGGCGCTGACGCACCGCGAGCAGGCGCTCGAGTACGCGCTCGGCTTCGGCCGCGGGCTCGACGACGCGCGCGGCGACCGGTTCGTCGAGATGTACGTGAACGACCTGACGCTCGACTATGGCGACGAGGGTCGCCAGGCGGTGCGCGAGCTGCTGGAACGGGCGCACGCGGGCATTCAGGTTCAATGGGTCGAGTGAGCCGGGCCGTCATCCTCTCCGGCGTTCGCACGCCGATCGGCCGTTACGGGGGTGCGCTCGCGGGCGAGCGCCCCGACGACCTCGGGGCGCTCGTCATCGCCGAGGCGGTGAAGCGCTCCGGTGTCGACGCGAACGACATCGAGGACGTGTGGCTCGGGTGCGCGAACCAGGCGGGCGAGGACAACCGCAACGTCGCCCGCATGTCGGCGCTGCTCGCGGGGCTGCCGCAGTCCGTCGCCGGCGTGACGGTGAACCGCCTGTGCGCGTCGGGACTGAGCGCGATCGTCGGCGCCTGCCACGCCATCGCGGCCGGGGACGGCGACCTCTTCGTCGCCGGCGGCGTCGAGTCGATGACGCGCGCGCCGTATGCCTTTGCGAAGCCGGACAAGGCGCACCCACGCGGCAACGTCACCGTGTGGGACACGCATCTCGGCTGGCGGTTCCCGAATCCGAAGATGGAGGAGATGTTCGCGCTCGAGTCGATGGGCGAGACGGGCGAGAACGTCGCCGAGCGCTACGACGTCACGCGCGAGGACCAGGACGCGTTCGCGCTCGCGTCGCACCAGCGCTGGGCCGCCGCCGCGGAGGCCGGCCGTTTCGACGACGAGCTCGTTCCCGTCGGCGACGTCGTGCGCGACGAGCATCCGCGGCCCGATACGACGTTGGAGAAGCTCGCCGCGCTCAGGCCGGCGTTCCGCGCGAACGGAACCGTCACCGCCGGCAACTCCTCCGGCATCAACGACGGCGCCGCGGCGCTCGTGATCGCGTCGGAGGAGCGCGCGCGCGACCTCGGCGTCGAGCCCATGGGAACGTTCGTCGCCAGCGCGGTCGCCGGCGTCGACCCACGCGTCATGGGAATCGGCCCCGTGCCCGCCGTGCGGAAGCTCCTCGCGCGTGCGGGCGTCGGCGTCGAAGACATCGACCTCGTGGAGCTGAACGAGGCGTTTGCCTCACAGAGCCTCGCCGTCGTCCGCGAGCTCGGGCTCGACCACGCGAAGGTGAACGTGAACGGCGGCGCGATCGCCATCGGCCATCCGCTCGGCATGAGCGGCGCGCGCCTCGTCGTGTCGCTGCTGCACGAGCTGCGCCGGCGCGGCGGCCGCTACGGGCTCGCCACGCTTTGCGTCGGCGTCGGCCAGGGACAAGCGGCGTTGTTCGGGCGCTGATGGACCTCGACCTTCGCCGGCGGACGTACGCGTTCATGGTCGAGACCGGCCGCGCGCCGCAAGCCGAGGAGCTCGGCGACCGCGACGAAGTGCTGTCCGGGTGGCGCGAGCTTCATGACGCGCACGCGCTCGTCCTCAATCCGGCCACCGACGAGATTCGGATGCTCAATCCGTTCTCGACGGTTCCGAGCGCGTTCCGCGTGCATGCGCGCGACCGGTGGTGGTACGCCAACTGTGCATGGGACGCGTTCGGCGTCTGCGCGTGCCTGCACGTCGACGGGCGCGTCGAGGCGTCGTGCGCCGACTGCGGCGAACCGATCGCGGTCGAGGTGCGTGACGGCCTCCCCGACGACGAGAGCCTCCTCTTCCACGTGCTCGTCCCCGCCTCCCACTGGTGGGACGACATCGTCTTCACCTGAACGACGATGAACCTCTTCCGGTCGGAAGAGCACATCGCGCGCTGGCTCGGCGGACGCGAGCCGGGCGCGACGATCACGGTGACGAAGTTGAGCGAGCTCGCCTTCGCGTGGTGGGACGACCGCGTGGCGCCGGACTGGACGCCGCACACGCGTGAGCAGAACCAGGCAGTCCTCGACCGCCTCGGTCTCGTCGGCGAGTTCTGGCGCCTGGGCTAGCCGACCGGCGGGCGAACGTAAATGACGTTCTCGTGCTTGATGGGCACGAAGGGCGCGCCGATGCGCATGATCAGCTCTTCCACCGTCGAGAACACCTCGCCGTCGCCGTCCTGATTCGAGACGACGATGCCGACCTCGTTCTCGGGCTCGGCGTCGAGCTTGTGCTCGCGCAGCAAGGCCAGGAGGTGGTCCCGGTCCGGGATCCGTGCCGCTTCGACCTGAATCGTTCCCATTGGATCCAATACCTCGCCTTCGGTCGCGGTCGGCAAACCTGCGGGCCGTTCTCGGATCCAAGTGTGGCGGCTCCGACGGACGAGGTCAACCGCTATTTTCCCCATTCCATGGCCGTCGTCACCGGCAACGAGCGGGGCCTCTTCATCGACGGCGAGCAGACCGAGGCCGCCTCCGGCGAGGTCCGCGAGCTGATCGAGCCGGCCACCGGCGAGCCGCTCGGCCGCGCCGCCATGGCGGGCGAGGCGGACGTCGACCGCGCCGTCGCCGCCGCGCGGGCCGCGCTCGACGGGCCGTGGGGCAGGACGCCGCCGAACGAGCGCGCCCGGCTCCTGCAGGCGCTCGCCGACGCGATCGCCGCCAATCGCGGCGAGCTGGCCGAGATCGAGTCGCGCAACGTCGGCAAGGCCATCTCCTCGGTGAAGGCCGAGATCGGCGGCGCCGTCGAGAACTTCCGCTTCTTCGCCTCCGTCGTCGGCTCGATCGCCGGCCGCTCCAACCCGGTCGGCGGATCGCTCCTCACGTACTCGCTGAAGGAGCCGGTCGGCGTCTGCGCGCAAATCGTCCCGTGGAACTACCCGCTGCTGATGGCGACGTGGAAGTTGTCGCCCGCGCTCGCGGCCGGCTGCTCGGTCGTGCTGAAGCCCGACCCGCAGACGCCGTTGAGCGTCCTGCGCATCGCGGAGCTCGCGACCGAGGTCGGCTTCCCCGCGGGCGCCATCAACATCGTCCCCGGCGACGGCCCGTCGACCGGCTCGTATCTCGTGAAGCATCCCGGCGTCGACAAGGTCGCCTTCACGGGATCGACGAAGACGGGCGGCGAGATCATGCGGCTCTGCTCCGATCCGATCAAGCGCGTGACGCTCGAGCTCGGCGGCAAGAGCCCCAACCTCGTCTTCGCCGACGCCGATCTCGACGACGCCATCCCGAGCTCGGTCTGGTCGATCTACTACGCCGCCGGCCAGAGCTGCGAGGCGCGCTCGCGCGTCCTCGTGGAGGCGTCGATCTACGACGACTTCGTCTCGCGCTTCGCCGGCTCCGTCGGCAACCTGAAGGTCGGCGACCCGCTCGATCCCGAGACCCAGATCGGATCGCTCATCTCCACCGCGCACCGAGACCGCGTGCACGGCTACGTCGAGCGCGGCCGCGAGGAGGGGGCCGAGGTCGTCGCCGGCGGCGCGCCCGGCGATGGGAAGGGCGCCTTCTACATGCCCACCGTCCTCGCGGGCGTGCGCAACGACATGGTCGTCGCGCAGGAGGAGATCTTCGGCCCGGTCGTCGCTGCGATCCCGTTCGAGGACGAGGCGGACGCGATCCGCATCGCCAACGACGTGCGCTACGGCCTGTTCGCGACGGTGTGGACCGGCGACCCCGCGCGGGGCCATCGCGTCGCGCGCGCGATCAAGGCGGGCATGGTCGGCATCAACACGCCGTACACGGCGTTCCCCGGCATCCCGTTCGGCGGCTACAAGCAGTCGGGCTTCGGCCGGGAGCTCTCCATCGACACGCTCGATCTCTATCTCGAGACGAAGGGCGTCCTCCTCTCCACCGGCGCGAAGCCGTCGAATCCCTTCCGGCTCTAGTGCCGACCGCGAGACGTCCGACCTTCGGCGGGGGCTACGGCGTCCCTTCGGGCGACGACGGCATGTTGCCGTGGAGCTGGGCGGCGGAGCGCCTCGCGCAGGCGCACAACTATTGGATCGCGGTGAACGGGCCGCACGCGTCGCCGGTCTGGGCGTTGTGGCGCGACGGCGCGATCGTCTTCAGCTGCGGCCCGCGCTCGCGGAAGGCGCGCGCGATCGCGCGCGACCCGAACGTCGTCGTCCATCTCGAGAGCGGCGACGAGGTCGTCATCGTCGAGGGCCGGGCCGAGAAGACCGAGGTCGACGACTCGGTCATCGACGAGTACGAGCGCAAGTACGCCTTCCGCGCCGACAAGGGCGAAGGCTGGTACCGCGTCGAGCCGCAGCGCGTGCTCGCGTGGACGGAGCGCGACTTCCCGCGCAACGCCACGCGCTTCGACTTCTAGGTCATTTCTTGAGTGACAGCGCCGCGCCGCCGGCGAGCAGGAAGATCCCGAGCACCCGCGGCCAGTGCAGCGCGATCTGCTGCGAGCCGAAGAGCCCCCACCGGTCGATGGCCGCGCCCATGACGAGCTGGCCGGCGATGAGGATCCCGACCGTGGCGGTGACGCCGATGCGCGGCCCCGCATACGTGACCGTGAACACGATGAGCAGGCCGAAGAGCCCGCCGGTGAGCATCCACAGCGGCTGGTGCAGCGCGCGCTCGTAGCCGGTCACGCTGCGCTTCACGACGAGCAGGCCGACGAACGCGACCGCCGCCGTCAGCAGCGTGGAGAAGCCGAGCGCCTCGCCGACGCCGACACGTTCGCCGAGACGCGACATGACCGCGACCTGGATCGAGCCGGCGAGGCCGGCCGCGACCGCGAGCACCGTTGCCAGCGCGCCTCCCGACACGCGCTTAATCTACTGCGTCACTGTGATCTTTCAGCCCGAGCTGGAGACGATGCCGCGCGCCGAGCTCGAGCGGCTCCAGCGCGACAGGCTCCGGGACCGATTCGGCATCGAGCTCGAGGCGCTTGCCGAGCAGCGGTTCACGACGAAGTCCGATCTCCGCGACGCGTATCCGTTCGGGATGCTGCGCGTGCCGCGCGACGAATGCGTGCGCATCCACGCGTCGTCGGGCACGCGCGGCAAGGCGACGATCGTCGCGTACACGGCGAACGACGTCTCGCTCTGGGCCGACTGCTGTGCGCGTGCGATCGCGGCCGCCGGCGGCGGACCGGGGACGCTCGTGCACGTCGCGTACGGGTACGGGCTTTTCACCGGCGGCCTCGGGCTGCACTACGGCGCCGAGCGCCTCGGGTGCACGGTCGTGCCCGCGTCGAGCGGCAACACGCCGCGGCAGGCACAGCTGCTCGAGGACCTCCGAGCGGAGATCCTCTGCTGCACGCCGAGCTACGCGCTCGCGATCGCCGACCACGTCGACGACGTGTCCCGCCTGCGCCTGCGCGCCGGGCTCTTCGGCGCCGAGCCCTGGACCGAGCGGATCCGCGGCGCGATCGAGGAGGCGCTGAACCTCACCGCGCTCGACATCTACGGCCTCTCGGAGGTGATCGGGCCGGGCGTCTCCTCGGAATGCCTCGAGGGGCTCGCCGGCTCGCACGTGAACGAGGACCACTTCCTCGTCGAGGCGATCGACCCGGACACGGGCATTCCCGTCGACGAGGGAGAGGTCGGCGAGCTCGTGTTCACGACGCTGACGAAGGAGGCGCTGCCGCTGCTGCGCTACCGCACCGGCGACCTCTCGTCGATCTC
>JAFALP010000069.1 GCA_019234175.1 Actinomycetota bacterium
CTCCTGCGCGAGCTCGCCGCGGCCGGTTGCGAGCGCGCCGTCGTCGTCACCGGGCATCTCGCCGAGCAGGTGGAGGACCTCGTCGGAGACGGCTCCGGGTTCGGCCTCGACGTGCGCACGACCCGCCAGCCCGGTGTGCTCGGGTCCGCGGACGCGGTGCGCCGTGGGCTCGACGCCGGCGCCGAGCCGCCCTGCCTCGTCGTCGCCGCGGACACGGTGTTCACGCCCGGCGACATCGGCCGCTTCGTCGAGGCCGCCTCCGGCGCCGCGGGGGCGATGAGCGGCCGCCGCGACCCGCCCGCCGAGCCGCCGCACCGTGCGGCGCTGAAGATCGTGAACGGCCTCGTCGTCGAGCCGGTCGACCGCGACCCGGCGAACAGGCTCGGGAGCGCACCGCTGTGGGCGCTCGGCCGGGAGCTCGTCCCGTACCTCGACGGTCTCTCCGGTCCGCCCTACGAGCTGGCGGACGCGTTCGCCCACGCGATCGCCGACGGCCTCGCCGTCGCCGGCGTCGAGATCGGAAGGACGCGCGACTTGACGTATCCGGAAGACTTGGTGAAGGAGAACGTTCCGTACCTGGACGCATGAGCGACTCGACGTACAACCTCTTCCAACAGGGCCGTGCGCATCTGAAGCAGGGCATGCCGGCGCAGGCGACCGTCGCGCTCGAGAAGGCGAAGAAGCGCGAGCCGGAGAAGGCCTCCATCCGCGAGGCACTCGGCATCGCGTACTTCCGCATCCGCCGCTGGGAGGAGGCGGAGGCCGAGTTCCGGAAGGTGCTCGAGCTCTCGCCCGTGAACGACTACGCGCATTACGCGCTCGGTCGGACGCTCGAGAAGCAGGGACGTGCGCGCGAGGCGAACGCGCACTACAAGCTGGCGAGCTCGCTCCAGCCCGACTCGGACCAGTACCGCGCGCGGATCAAAGAGCTCGACTAGCTAACTCAGGCGGTCGCCGGTCACCCGGCGGATCTCGTCGAGCGTCGAGACGCCGGCGAGGGCGAGGCGGATGCCGTCGTGGCGGAGCGTCGACATGCCCTGCTGCACCGCCTCGGCGAAGATCTCGTCGGTCGAGCCCGACTCGATCAGCCGGCGCATGCGGCCGTTCACCGTCATGACCTCGTAGAGCGCCACGCGGCCCGAGTACCCGGTGGCGGCGCATTCGCCGCACCCGACGGCGCGATGGAGATCGTGCTCGACATCGTCGGCGAGGCCGAGCTCGACGCGGTCCGCCTCGTCCAGCTCCGTCGGCTGCCGGCAGTACATGCACAACCGGCGCGCGAGTCGCTGCGCGACGATGCAGTTGATCGACGTGGCCAGGAGGCTTGGCTCGATGCCCATGTCGACGAGCCGCGCGATCGACGATGCGGCGTTGTGCGTGTGCAGCGTCGCCAACACCATGTGGCCGGTCATCGCCGCCTGGACGGCGATGCGGGCCGTCTCCTCGTCGCGGATCTCCCCGACGAGGAGCACGTCCGGATCGGAGCGGAGGATCGTCCGCAGGCCGCGCGCGAACGTCAGCCCGCTCTTGGGGTTTACCTCGATCTGCGCGACGCCGCGCGTCTGGTACTCGACCGGGTCCTCGATCGTCATGAGGACGCGGTCGTCCCGGTTGAGGACGCCGAGCGCGGCGTAGAGGGTGGTCGTCTTCCCCGAGCCCGTCGGGCCGACGGTGAGGATGGCGCCGTACGGCTGCGCGAGCGCGCGTGTGAAACGCTCGGCGGCGTCCTCGCTCATGCCCAGCTCGTCGATGGAGAAGCGCAGGCCGAGGCGGTTCATCAACCGGAGCACGACCTGCTCCCCGTGCGTCGTCGGAAGGACCGCGATGCGGAGGTCCATCGGATGCTCGCCGTAGCGGACCGAGACGCGCCCGTCCTGGGGCGCCCGACGCTCGGCGATGTCGAGCTCCGCCATGATCTTCAAGCGCGTGACGACAGCGGATCGCATCCCCTTGGGGATGACGGTGAGCGTCCGCATCATCCCATCGACGCGGGCGCGGACGACCATCTCCTTCGCCTCGGGCTCGAAATGGATGTCGGATGCGCGCTCCTCGATCGCCCGCGCGATCACCGCGTTCACGAGGTTGATGGCCGGCGCGGCCGCTTCCTCGCCGACGACGTTCTCGAGGCCCTCGTCGTCGTCGGCGCCGTCGTTCGCGATCACGTCGATGCTCGTGCGATAGGCGCGGTTGAGCGCCAGCGTGAGCTCGGCCGAGGTCGTGACCGCGAGACGGATGTTGAGCCCGAGCGCCAGCCGCAGATCGTCGGAGGCGACGACATTCGTCGGGTCGACGACGGCGACGTGGACGAGCTCCGGGGTGATGAATCGAAACGGGAGCGCGATGTATCGCCGCGCGAACTTCTCCGGCAGAAGCGCCGCGGCGGCGGGGTCGATCTGCGCCGCGGTCATGTCGACGTAGTCGAGGCCGTGCTGCTCGGCCAGGAGCCGCGCCACTGCCGCCGGCTTCACCCAGCCCTGCGAGACGACGATCTCGCCGAGGCGGCGCCCCGTCGCCTCGCGGTCGGAGAGCGCCCACTCGAGCTGCTCGACGGTGATCAGCCGCTCGCGGAGCAGCAGCGAGCCGAGCGGCACGCGTGCGCCCTTGTCGAATGCCTCCGCAGAGGGAAGCGGATGGGCCGTATCCGCGAGCTCCACGTCCCCCATATCGGACTATGGTGCTCCCGCCATGAGGGCGGTCTGCCAGCGGGTGACCGAGGCCCGCTCCACACCAGGGGGCGCGATCGGCGGCGGCATGTGCGTCCTCCTCGGGATCGCCGCGGGCGACGACGAGCAGGACGCCGCGCGCCTCGCGGGCAAGGTCGCGCGCCTGCGCGTCTTCCCGGACGACCAGGGCCGCTTCGACCGCAGCCTCCTCGACACCGGCGGCAGCGCGCTCGTCGTCTCGCAGTTCACGCTCATCGCCGACACGGCGAAGGGGAACCGGCCGAGCTTCGCCGGGGCGGCGAGGCCGGAGCACGCCGAGCCGCTGTACGAGCGCTTCTGTGCGGAGCTCGAGTCGCTCGGCGTCCCGGTCGAGCAGGGAGTGTTCGGCGCGCACATGGCGGTCGAGCTCGTGAACGACGGCCCCGTCACGATCGTGCTCGAGTGAGGATCCTCGTCACCGGCGGCGCCGGCTACCTCGGCTCCGAGGTGGCGCGGCAGGCGGTGAAAGCCGGCCACGACGTCACCGCGACGCAGCTCCACACGCCGGCGCCGTTCGGGCGACCCTTCACGGTGGACCTGCGCCGGCCGTTCGAGCTGCCGGACGCCGACGTCGTCATCCACACGGCGTACGTCCAGGCCGACGCCGACATGATCGTGCGCAGCACGCGCGCGGTCGCCGCCGCCGCGCGCCGGCTCGTCCACGTGTCCACGGACCTCGTCTTCGACGGCGAGCACGCGCCGTACGACGAGGACGCCATGCCGCGTCCCGTCTCCGAGTACGGTCGCGCGAAGCTCGAGGCGGAGAGCTTCGTCCGCGACGGGCTCGTCGTCCGCACCTCGCTGCTGTACGGCCAGCCGGGCCCGCAGGAGGCGCTCGCCGCCCGCGACGACGTCGTCTTCCACGAGGACGAGATCCGCTGCCCGACGCACGTTGCCGACCTGGCCGCCGCGCTGCTCGAGCTCGCCGCCTCCGACATGACCGGGATCCTCCACGTCGCCGGCCCCGACGCCGTCTCCCGCCTCGAGCTGGCGCGGCGCCTCGGCGCCCGCGATCCCAGGGGCGCACCCACGCCGCCGGGCCGCGCCAGGAACGTCGCCCTGGACTCCGCACGGGCCGCGAGGCTCCTGGCCACGCGCCTGCGCGGAATCCGCGAATACCAGGGCTGATTGCTACAATCGCTTCACCATTTCACCGGCTTTTCGGAATGGGCCTGCGGGCCCATTTTTTGTGACAGGAGACATGCGTGGCGGACGTACGGCAGAAGGAAAAGCAGCTCGAGCAGGAGATCGGCACGCGCGTCGAGGGCAGCCTCGACGGCGTCGAGGTGCTCGCGGTCGAGCTGCAGAGCCCGGATCACTTCACCGTGTACGTCGACCACGCCGACGGCGTCGACCACGCGCTCTGCGCGCGCGTCACCGACGTCCTGCGCGACTACCTGCGCGAGTACACGGTCGACGTGTCGTCACCGGGAACGCAGCGCCCGCTGCGCAAGCCCGAGCACTTCGCCGGCGCCGTCGGGCGACGCATCAAGCTTCGGACACCGGAGCGCCGAATGAGTGGCGCACTCGTGTCCGCGGGAACGAACGGCATCACGGTCGACGAGACCGACATACCGTACGAGGACATCGTGCGGGCCAATCTGATCGACGAGAGGGTGTGACATGAGCCAGGAGATCATCGAGGCCGTCCGCGAGATCGAGCGCGACAAGGGAATCGAGGAAGGCGCACTCGTCGCCGCGCTCGAGGACGCGCTCCTCGCCGCCTACAAGAAGACCCCGGGCGCGTCGCGCCATGCCACCGTCGAGATGGACGAGGCGGGCGACTTCCGCGTGTTCTCGATCGAGCTCCCCGGCGACATCGAGACGCAGCTGCTCGAAGAGGCTCGCGAGCGCAAGCTCGAGGAGCTCGAGCGGCTCGAGGAGGAGACCGGCGAGCGCCAGCACACCCTCATCTCCGACGACGACCTCGACATCGACTGGTCCGACGTCCCCGAGAACCAGGTGCAGCGCGCCGACGTGACGCCGGAGGGCTTCGGCCGCATCGCCGCGCAGACGGCGAAGCAGGTCATCCTCCAGCGCATCCGTGAAGAGGAGCGCCGGATGATGTACGACGAGTACATCGACCGCGTCACCGAGGTCGTCACCGGCATCGTCCAGCAGGCGGGCGACCGCAACAACGTGCTCGTCGACCTGGGCAAGGTCGAGGCGCTGCTGCCGCGCTCCGAGCAGGTCGACGGCGAGCGCTACGAGCAGGGCTCGCGCATCAAGGCCGTCATCACCGAGGTGCGCTCCGGCACGAAGGGCCCGCAGGTCATCCTGTCGCGCCGCGACCCCGAGCTGATCAAGACGCTGTTCGAGCTGGAGGTGCCGGAGATCGCCGACGGCCTCGTCGAGATCCGCGGCGTCGCGCGCGAGCCGGGCTACCGCTCGAAGATCGCAGTCGAGTCGCACACGCAGAGCGTCGACCCGGTCGGCGCGTGCGTGGGCCCCCGCGGATCGCGCGTGCGCATGGTCGTGTCCGAGCTCCGCGGCGAGAAGATCGACATCATCCCGTGGAACCCCGAGCCCGCGCGCTTCGTCGCAAAGGCGCTGTCGCCCGCGCGCGTCCGCGAGGTCTACCTCGACGACGACGCGAAGGAGGCGACGGTGGTCGTCCCCGACGACCAGCTCGCGCTCGCGATCGGCAAGGAGGGCATGAACGCCCGCCTCGCCGCGCGTCTCACCGGATGGAAGATCGACATCCAGAGCGACAGCGAGTTCGCGCAGGCCGAGGCCGACGTCGCGTTCGGCGGCGGCGGCGACGAGCAGGATCTGTCCGGCCGCTGCAGCGCGATCCTGGCGAACGGCAAGCGCTGCCCGAACGCCGCGCTTCCGGGCTCCCGCTTCTGCGGCGTGCCCGCGCACCAGGCGCTGGCGCTCGAGGACGTCCCGGACGACGTCGAGCCGGTCCGCACCGAGGACGAGCCCGAGCTGGAGGCGATCATCGCCGCACCGGAGTCGGAGAGCTTCGGCCTCGAGGGGCTGCCCGAGCCGGAGGAGACCGAGGTCGAGGACGAGGCGCCGGCCGACGCGGCCGCGACGCACGGGCCGTCGTCCAAGTCCATCGCGAAGGCGGAGGACGAGGTCGACCTCGACACCGTCGTGCACGAGGTGGCGCCGCCGGAGGAAGTCCCGGCCGGCATTCCGGTGGAGGTCGAGGAATCGGAGGGGTAATGGCCCAGCCGCTCAGGCGCTGCGCCGGCTGCGGCCGTCGCGCGCCGCAGGACGAGCTCGTCCGCTTCGCCGTCCGCGACGGCGAGCTCGTGCCCGGCAGGACCGCTCCCGGCCGCGGTGCGTACACGTGCCGCAGCCTCGCGTGCTTCGAGCGCGCGTCCATGCGGCGCGGCTTCGCACACGCGCTGCGCAGGCCCGTCCGGGTCGATCCCTCGCTCGCCCGCATCTACACTGGTGAGTCGCATGCCTAACGGAGGGAACAGGCCGAATCGCCCGCTGCGCCCGCGCGGCGGTGGCGGCGCGGGCGGCAGGCGCCGCCGCGTCGTCATCGACAACCAGGCTGCGCGGCCGCGCCAGGACAGCCGCCAGGCCCGTGGACGCGGCGACGGCGCTCCGCGCGAGCCGCGCCAGCAGGCGCCGGTCCAGCCGACCGGCCCCGTCACCGTCGAGTCCGGCGTCACCGTCCGCGACTTCTCGCAGGCGCTCGGCGTCCCGATGCCGGAGCTGATCAAGATCCTCATGGGGCTCGGCCAGATGCGCACGGCGACGCAGTCGCTGTCGGACGACGAGGTCGAGCTCATCGCCGCCGAGCTGAAGCGCGAGGTGCAGATCCGGCACGCGTCGGACGAGGACGAGGAGCCGGAGACGTTCGACGACCCCGACGACGCGCTCCTCACGCGCCCGCCGGTCATCACCATCATGGGCCACGTCGACCACGGCAAGACGACGCTGCTCGACGCGATCCGGAACGCGAAGGTCGTCGAGACCGAGGCGGGCGGGATCACGCAGCACATCGGCGCCTACCAGGTCAACGCCGACGGCCGGAAGATCACGTTCCTCGACACGCCGGGCCACGAGGCGTTCACCGCCATGCGCGCCCGCGGCGCGAAGGTGACGGACATCGCCGTCCTGGTCGTCGCGGCCGACGACGGCGTCATGCCGCAGACGAAGGAGTCGATCTCCCACGCCCGCGCCGCGGACGTGCCGATCGTCGTCGCCGTGAACAAGATCGATCTCCCCGACGCGAACGTCGACCGGGTGAAGGGCGAGCTCGCGCAGGAAGGG
>JAFALP010000332.1 GCA_019234175.1 Actinomycetota bacterium
TCGGAGGCGATGCGGATGTCGCACGCGCAGGCGAGCGACAGGCCGGCCCCGGCGCAGGCGCCGTTCACGGCGGCGATAACGGGCTTCTCCAGCGCGCGGATGGCGAGGATATTCGGGTGGTACGTCGCGCGAAGGCTGTCGCCGACGTCGGGCATGTCGCTGAACTCCTTCAGGTCCTGGCCGGCGGAGAAGCCTCGGCCGGCGCCCGTGATGACGACCGCGCGCACCTCGGGATCGCGCGCCTCCTTCAAGGCGTCGCGGAGGCCCGCGTGCAGCGCGCGGTTGAACGCGTTCATCACGTCGGGACGGTTGAGCACGATCGTCTGCACCGCGCCCTCGCACGTGACCTCGACCTCGGCCATCGCGCGGACCCTATCCGGACGCGACGGCGTAGGCCGCGGTGGCGAGCGGCGCGAGCGCGGCGAGGTCGGCGGGCGTCGCCTGGTCGGCGAGGAACACCGAGAACCCTTCGGCGCCGTCCGTCTGCAGCAGCGGCACGTACCTCGACGCCGGATAGTCGTGGAAGACGCCGATGACCGGATGCACGAGCGACACCGGCCAGCCGGCGCGCTGCGCGTGCTGCACCGTGAGGTCCGGCCGGTACCACTTCGACTGGTTGAAGTACGCCTCCGGCAGGAGAGAGAAGCCGGCGTTCCGCCACGACGCGTAGTCGATCGGCAGCACGTAGGGCGGGATGGCGGCGCCGAGCGTGACGAGCGCGGCGGGAATGGCCGGCTCCAGCGCGCGGAACGCCTTCACGAACGTCCCGGAGCGCCAATACCCCTTGATGCCCTTCGCGTTCTCGTAGCCGCCCTCGGCGTCGGCGATGTAGAAGTCGGCGCCGACCATGCGGATGGCATAGTCGGCGATGGCCGCGCTGACGACGGGGTCGTTCCCCTCCGCGCCCCACACGCCCACGCTGATGCCGTGCGCGCGCATGACGGAGATCCACAGCTGCTGCGTCCAGTCGATCGTCTGCACGTCGTCGACGTGGAGCGCGATCCAGGAGAAGTGGTCGGCCTGCAGCTCCTCGGCGAGCTCGTACGGGCCGGGGAAGTCGTCGGGGTTGTCGACGAAGACGCCGGCGCCGGAGAAGACGCTCGCCGGCGCGACGTCGGACCGCGCCGGCGACGTCCATGCGGACGCGGAAAGCGCCGCCACGACGGCGGCGAGTGCCCCGATTCGACCCAACATCGCCCTGGGCCGAACACTAGGACGAGTTCAGCGTCCTGTGAAGTCCGGCTTCCGCTTTTCGACGAAGGCGCTCAGCCCCTCGCCCGCATCCTCGGAGGCGCGCGCGAGATAGAACGACTTGCGCTCCAGCTCGATCCCGGCCTGGAGCGGCGACTCGAAGGCGGCGTCGATCGCCTCCTTCGCCAGGCGCACGGCGATCGGCCCCTTCGCCGCGATCTCGCCGGCGACCCGTTTGGCCTCCTCGAGCCACGCTTCCGCGGCGGCGACGCGCGCCACGAGCCCGTGCGCGAGCGCCTCGCGCGCCGACAGCATGCGCCCGGTGAGGATCATGTCCATGGCGAGCGCCTTGCCGACGGCGCGCGTGAGCCTCTGCGTGCCGCCGGCGCCGGGGAGCACACCGAGGTTGATCTCGGGCTGGCCGAACTTCGCCGTCTCGGACGCGACGATCAGGTCGCAGAGCATCGCCAGCTCGCAGCCGCCTCCGAGACAGAAGCCGGACACCGCCGCGACGATCGGCGTGCGCACCTTGCGGATCGCGTCCCATCGCTCGAGTCGCGAGCTCTCGTAGAGCGTCACCGGCGTTCCCGACGCGAGCTCGTTGATGTCCGCCCCCGCCGCGAAGGCGCGGTCCCCGCCGGCGAGGACGATCGCGCGGATCTCCTCGTCGCCGTCGAGCTCCGCGAGCGCCTCGACGATTGCGTCCATCAGCTCGCCCGAGAGCGCGTTCAGCTGTTGGGGCCGGTTCATGCGCACGATGCCGACCCGGCCGTCGCGCTCGACGAGGACGTTAGGCTCCGCCACGTGTACGACGAGTTTACGAGCCTGGAGATCGACCGTCCGGAGAAGTCGATCCTCCGCATCACGCTCCGGGCGCCGGGCACGCTGAACGCGCTCGACGCGGGCGCGCATGCGCAGATCGCCGCCGTCTGGCAGACGATCGACCGCGATCCGGACACGCGCGTCGTGCTCGTCCGCGGTGCCGGCGGCACGTTCAGCTCCGGCGGCGACCTCGCGCTCGTCGAGGAGATCGCCCGTGACTGGGAGACGAGGCTGCGCGTCTTCCACGAGGCACGCGACCTCGTCTACAACATCGTCAACTGCCGGAAGCCCGTCGTCGCCGCGATCGACGGACCTGCCGTCGGCGCCGGGCTCGCAATCGCACTGCTCGCGGACATCAGCGTCGCGGCGCCGAGCGCACGCATCGTCGACGGGCACACGCGCCTCGGCGTCGCCGCCGGTGACCATGCCGTCATCGTGTGGCCGCTCCTGTGCGGGATGGCGAAGGCGAAGTACCACCTGCTGCTGAACGAGCCGGTGGACGGCGAGGAGGCGGAACGGCTCGGCCTCGTCTCGCTGTGCGTGCCCACCGCCGAGCTGGAGGAGCGCGCGCTCGAGATCGCGCGGAAGCTCACGCACGGATCGCAGGCCGCGATCGAGCACACGAAGCTCGCGCTCAACAACTGGTTGCGGGCGGCCGGCCCCGCGTTCGACGCGTCACTCGCGCTCGAGTTCCTCGACATGACCGGCCCCGACGTCGCCGAAGGCGTCGCCGCGGTGCGCGGGCGGCGCCCGCCGCGCTTCAGCTGAGCTCGAGGAACTCGACCGTCGGCTGAGGAAGTCCGCGCTTGTACGCGTCCTTGCCGCTGGCCATGAACTCGTCGCTCCGGACCGCCGCGTCGAACGCCGCCTCGTCGGCGAACTCCCACTCGGCGAAGAACGCGTGCTTGGGCTCTCCCATCGGCGAGCCGGTCACCGGTCCGTAACGAAAGACGCTGTTGGGCACGAGCTTGCACACGTCGGCGTGCGCGGCGTAAGAATCCGAGTCGGGCACGTCGTCGTAGAGAACGATCACGCGATACATAGGAGGCGAAGACTACGCCATGGCCAAGGGAGAAGTCGTCCACTACGAGATCTCCGCGACCGACGTCGGTCGCGCGCAGGGCTTCTGGCAGGGAGTGTTCGGCTGGCAGTTCGGCGACAGCATGTCGCCGGAGATGGACTACCGCATGGCCCGCGTCAGCGACAACGCCGGCGCGGCGCTGATGCCCGGCGAGCCGGGCCATCCGCACGTGTACCTCGACACTCCGGACATCGAGGCGACGATCGCGGCCATCCGCGACCTCGGCGGCCAGTCGGACGACAAGGCCCCGGTGCCGACGCACGGCTGGTTCGCCGCGTGCAAGGACACCGAAGGCAACGAGTTCTACATCTGGCAGGCCGACTCGAACGCCGGCTAGTCGCCGCGGCGGTCGAGCACGCGCAGCGCCTTGCCCTCGCTGCGCGGGATGGTCCCGGGCTCGAGCACTTCCACGCGCGCGCTCAATCCGAGCGCGCGCTCGAGGTGCGCACGCACCGGCGCCGAGTCGATCGCCCCCTCGACCTGAACGGTGAGCTCGTCGAGATGCGTCGTGCGCTCGACGACGAGCTGATAGTGCGGCTCGAGGCCGTCGACGCCGAGGAGGACGCGCTCGATCTCGCTCGGGAAGACGTTCACGCCGCGGATGACGAGCATGTCGT
>JAFALP010000394.1 GCA_019234175.1 Actinomycetota bacterium
CATCGACGTCGACCTCGACGGCAGCCGGCGATCGGCGCGCATGCACGACGTGATCGTGGCGAACGGTCAATACCACGGCGGCGCGATGTGGCTCGCGCCGGAGGCGCAGCCCGACGACGGGCTCTTCGACGTGATCCTCATCGGCGACGTGAAGAAGCTCGACTTCGCGACCACCGCGCCCAAGCTCTATCGCGGGACGTACCTCGCCCACCCGAAGGTCGATCTCGAGCGGGCGCACGTCGTCTCCGTGGACGCGCAGGAGCGCCTGCCGATCGAGCTCGACGGCGAGCAGGTGGGGACGACGCCGGCCCGGTTCGAGGTCGTGCCCGGCGCGCTGCGCGTCCGTGTTCCGGGTTAGAGCGGCGGTCGCCTGCGCGGCCGCGTTCGCCGCACTTGCCGGCCTCGTCGCCGCGGGCGAGCCGAACGGGATCGACCAGTGGGCGATCGACCACCTCATGCCCGGCGCGGCGCCGGGCGCCGGCAAGCAGACGTTCGCCGGCGCGGTGATCCCCTTCTGGCACGTTCACTGGCACGGCGTCGTCCACGTCGTCTCGGAGGTGGTGACGGTGCCGGCGTCGTTCACGCCCGCGACTGTGCTCGTCGCGCTCGCGTGCACGCGCCTCGACGGCCGCTTCGTCGTCGCCGCCGCCTACGTCGCCGGGAATCTCATCGAGATCGTGACCAAATGGGCGCTCACTCGGCCTGCGCTGACCGTCTCGTCGTTCGACAACTCCTATCCGAGCGGGCACACGATCAGAGCCGTGCTCGTCGCCGCCGTCGTCGGCGCGGCATGGCCGCGGCTCCGGCCGCTTGCAATCGCGTGGCTCGCCGCCGCGATCGCGTTCATCGAGATCGGCGGCTTCCACGTGCCGTCCGACATCGCCGGCGGACTGCTTCTCGCAGCCGCGCTGCTCGCTACGACTTGGCCGTCTTGGAGCTTCGAGCCGGCGTCGAGCCGCCGTCCTTCGCCAGCTTCTCGACCTTGCGCTCGAGCGCGCTGAGGCGCCGCTCGAGCTCGTCGATGCCGCGGATGCGCCGCTGCATCTCGTCCAGGCGGTCGCGCATGGTGTTCATCGCGCCCACCACGCGGTCGCCGCCGGGCGCGTCCTGGATCCGGTTCATCGCCTGGTCGCTCAGCTCCGAGAGCTTCGTCATGAGGTCTGTGCGCCGTTCCTCTGCCATGGCGGACAGTCTACGCGCCGTAGAGTTGCCGTGTGGAGGGCTTCCCGTTCGAGACCCGCGTTCGCGTGCGGTTCGCGGACACCGACGCGCAGGGCATCGCGCACAACGCGTCGTACCTCGTCTGGTTCGAGGTGGCCCGGGTCGAGTACCTCCGCGCCTACGCCGGCGGCTATCAGTCGCTGCGCGACCACGGCATCGAGGCGCTCGTGCTCGAGTCGTTCTGCCGCTATCGGGTCCCCGCGCGCTTCGACGACGAGCTCGACGTGCACACGCGCTGCGTCGGCTTGCGCGGCGCGCGCTTTCGCTACGAGTACGAGATCGTGCGCGCGGACGGAATGCCGGTCGCGGACGGATGGACGGCGCATGCATGCGTCGACTCGCGCACGTTCCGCCCCACCCGCGTTCCCGAATGGCTCGCCGACGCTATCCGGGCGGCTGAGTCGCGCTAGACGCCGAGGGCGTCTTCTTCGGCTTCGGCCCGACGCGCTCGAGCTCCGGCGAGGCGCGGTAATACGAGTCCCACACGTCGTGGTACAGGAGCTTCCCGCTCTTGGTGTACACGTCGCGTGTGACGCTCGTCGTCAGGACGGGCTCGCCGGGATCGTCGACGATCGCCTCGCCCGGCTTCAGCGACCTGTCGATCGTCTTCTTCACCTTGATCTTGCCGTGCGCGACGAGCGGCGTCGTCGTGCTGACGACCCTGCGTCCCGTCGGCGTCCCGTACAGGCTGACGGTGAGCGAGGACGCGCCGACGAACGTGCGCAGGAGCATCCAGTGGCCCGTGTCGTTGACGAAACGGAGATCGACGTCCGGGTAGTCCACGGTCGCGTCGCGGCCGAGCGGATAGTGGCTGATGTAGAGCGCGTGGTTCGTCCGCGCCGTGATCTTCACGCCCGCCTCGAAGGCGGCGTTGAAGACGGTGGTCGACACCTGGCACACGCCGCCTCCGAGCCCGGTGGTGAGCTCCCCGTTGACGATCACGGGCGCCACGAGGAACCCCTTCGCCGCCGACCGTTCGCCGGTCGTCTTGTTGAACGAGAACTCGGCGCCGGGGGCGATCAGCTTGTCGTTCACGAGGCGTGCGACGAGCTGCACGTTGTGGATCCGGTTCGGAACGCCGCCGTAGTCGGTCGTATACGTGGACACGAGCCCGGTGACGCCCATCGTCCGCGCTTTCGCCGTCGTCAGCCCGGCGGCGACCGTTTGCACGGGAAGCTGGGCGACGCGAAAGGTCGGCCGCCGCTTCAACGCGGCCGCGAGCACGGCACGCGCGGCACCGACCGCGTCGATGCTCACGCCCGGGCGGTCCGGGACGATGCGGACGCTCGAACCGTCGACCGCGAAGGCGGCGTCGCGTGGCGGCTTGTCGACCGTCGCGCCCAGCTGCTGGAGCCAGCGGTCCGCCGCCGGCCCGCCGATCTGGAGCGACGCCCTCCCGCCGGCGGGGAGCTGCAGGAGCGGGGCGAGCTTCGCAGGCGTGAGGACGAATCGCGTCTTGCCGACGTCGAGGCGGACCGGCGCCGACAGCGCCGTCGACACCTGCCGGCGGACGCTCTGCAGCGTGGCCAGGCGCACATGCGGCTGCGTCGTCCGCACCGGAAGCGGCACCGGCTCCGGTGACCGGTCGAGCGCGGCCAGCTCGTGCACGATGAGCGTCGACGCGGCGGCGCGGTCGAGGGTCACACCGATCTTCGCCGGCACGACGACGACGCGCGCTCCCTTCAGGGCGAGAGACGCGTCGGTCGGCGGCCGGTTCACCGCGCTCGCGATCCGCCCGAGCTCGTACTGCAGCGCGCCGGTGAGGACGCTCGTCGACGGCGTCACGTCGGCCCCGAACACGTCGACGCCGATGCGCCTGAAGCCGCGGATGGGAGCGAAGCCCGAGCCCTGCCGCTGCGCGGAATCGACCGCGGCCGCCCAGTCGGACTGGACGCCGAGCTCGACCGGCCGAATGCGGAAGCGTCTGGCGCCGACGGCGAAGACGACCGGCTTGTTCGCGAGCGCCGCCGCCCTGTGCTCGAGCAGCGAGCGGGCGGCCGAAACGCGCAGGCCGCCGACGTCGGTCCCGTCGATTCGGACGCCGTCGGCGATCGTCGTCGGAGAGCCGGAGAAGGCAAAACCCAGCACGACGCCGCAGGCCACGACCGTGACTGCAAGGAGCAGGACGCGGCGGCGCATCCGTCCGATGGTATCCGGCCTTCGCAGCACTCGACACGAACTCGGGAAGGACACGTGACGCCTCTCGACGTACGCTCGGAGCAGGCGGGTAGGAGGGAGGGGTCGGGTCCCGGATTACCCGCGCGCGCGTGTACCTCTTTAGAAGACGAACAGCTCGACGCCGCCGCTGACGTTCAGCTCGACGCCGGTGATGTACGCCGCCAGGTCAGAGCAGAGGAACGCCACGACGTTGGCGATCTCCTGCGGATCGCCGGGGCGACGCAGCGCGGTGCGGCGGACGATGCGCTCGTTCATGACCGCATTCGCCATCTCGAACGCTTCCGTCCCGATGACGCCGGGGACGATCGCATTGCACGTGATTCCGTGCCGGCCGCCCTCCATCGCCAGCGTCTTCGTGAGGCCGAGCACGCCCGCTTTCGTCGTCGAGTAGCTCGCCTGCCCGAAGCCGCCGAGCGTGCCTGCCACCGATGCCATGTTCACGATCCGCCCCCACCCGCGCTCCTGCATGTGCGGCCACGCGGCCTGCGCGCAGTTGAACGCGCCGGTGAGATTCACCCGCAGGTCCCGTTCCCACAACTCGGATGACTGGTCATGGAACTGCGCCACGTGGTCGAGCGTGCCCGCGTTGTTGACGAGGATGTCCACCGACCCGAGCTCCTCGACCGCCCGCGCGACGGCCGCGTCCACCTGCGCCCGGTCGGTGACGTCGCACCGGACCGCGAGCGCGCGCCGACCCATCGCCTCGATCTCGCCGACCGTCTCCTCGGTGTGCACGAGCCCCTGCTGCCGCGCCGCCGTCGCGAGCGCTCCGTACCGGTCGGTCTCCTCCGACAGCTCCGACTCGACGAGCAGGTCGGCGACGACGACGTCCGCCCCGGCCCGGGCGAGCGTCAGCGCGTCGGCGCGGCCGAGGCCTCGGGACGCGCCGGTGACGAACGCGACGCGACCCGAGAGGTCGATCTCAATCGGCACGCGGCAAGAATATTTCCTTCGCGATCACGAGACGCTGGATCTGCGAGGTGCCCTCGTAGATCTGGAAGAGCTTCGCGTCGCGCATGAGCTTCTCGACCGGGTACTCCTTCATGTAGCCGTACCCGCCGAACACCTGCACGGCATCCGTGGTCACCTTCATCGCCGTGTCGGCAGCGAACCGCTTGGCGAACGACGAGTACAGCGTCGCGCCGCGGCCGAGCCCCTCGTCCAGCATCCAGGCCGCCTGCCAGCACAGAAGCCGCGACGCCTCCACCTCCGTCGCCATGTCGGCGATCATGAAGTTCACGCCCTGGTGCATCGCGATCGGCATGTCGAACGTCACACGCTCGCGCGCATACGCGACCGAGTGCTCGTACGCCGCCCGTGCGACGCCGACGGCGCCGACCGCCGTCCCCGGCCGCGTGAAATCGAGCGTCGCCATCGCGATCTTGAAGCCGTCGCCCTCCTCCCCGATCCGGTTCTCCACCGGGACGCGCACGTCCTGGAGCGCGAACGCCGACGTGTCGGTCGCGCGCTGCCCCATCTTGTCGAGATGCTGCTCGATGGTGACGCCGGTAGCGTCCATCGGAACGATGAACGCCGACATCCCCTTGCTCCCCGCCTTCGAGTCGGTCTTCGCGAAGACCACGGTCCAGTCGGCGTAGCCCGCGTTCGTGATGAAGGTCTTCGATCCGTTGAGGACGTAGTCGTCACCGTCGCGCACGGCGGTCGTCTTCATCGACGCCACGTCCGAGCCGGCGCCGGGCTCTGAGAGGCCGAAGGAGCAGAGGATCGGCGACTCGATCAGCGGCGCGAGCCAGCGCGCCTTCTGCTCGTCGCTGCCGAAGAGCACCACCGGTCCGGCGCCGAGGCCGTTGGCGGTGATCGACGTGCCGATGCCGGAGCAGCCCCAGTAGAGCTCCTCGCCCACGAGCATCCCGTCGAAGCACGACAGCCCGGGGCCGCCGTACTCCTCCGGCACGTGCAGGTTCATGAGGCCGACCGCGTGCGCCTTGGCGACGATCTCCGCCGGGTGGCGCATGTCCACGTCGTGCTCGTGCTCGACGGGGCGAATCTCGTTGGCGGCGAACTCGCGGGCGAGCTCCCGCAGCGCCTTCTGCTCGTCGGTGAGGGCGAAGGAGACCCCGGTCGAGGTTCCGTGCTCGATCGTCGTCATGGCTGGTCGGCTCCCGTCGATTGACTGGTCAGTCAATGCTACCGGAGCGCCGGATACGATTGCGAGCGCGTGGCCGCGACCGCCAAGCCGACCGCCCTCGATCCCCGGGACTTCCTCGCCATCGACGCCCTGCTCGACGACGAGGAGCGGGCGATCCGCGACACCGTTCGCGCCTTCGTGCGCGACCGCGTCCTCCCCGACGTCGGCGACTGGTTCGAGCGCGCCGTCCTGCCGCGCGAGCTCGTCAAGGAGCTCGCCGCGCTCGGGCTGTTCGGAATGCATCTCGAGGGCTACGGCCTCCCCGGCGCGAGCTCGGTCGCCTACGGGCTCACGTGCATGGAGCTCGAGGCCGGCGACGCGGGCATCCGCAGCCTCGTGTCCGTGCAGGGATCGCTCGCGATGTTCGCCATCTGGCGCTGGGGCACGGAGGAGCAGAAGCAGCGCTGGCTCCCCCGGATGCACGAAGGCGACGCGATCGGATGCTTCGGCCTCACCGAGCCGGACGCGGGCTCCGACCCCGGCTCGATGCGCACGCATGCGAAGCGCGACGGCGCCGACTGGATCCTCAACGGCTCGAAGATGTGGATCACCAACGGCTCGATCGCCGACGTCGCCGTCGTGTGGGCGCGCACCGACGAGGGGAAGATCAACGGCTTCCTCGTCGAGCGCGGCATGCACGGCTTCGAGGCGCCGGAGATGCATCACAAGATGTCGCTGCGCGCGTCCGTCACCTCCGAGCTCGTGCTGCACGACGTCCGCGTTCCCGAGGCCAATCGCTTCCCCGAGGTCACCTCGCTGCGCGGGCCGCTCGCGTGCCTCAGCGAGGCGCGGTACGGGATCGTCTGGGGTTCCGTCGGATCGGGCCGCGCGTGCTTCGAGTCTGCGCTCGACTACGCGAAGGAGCGCATGGTGTTCGGCAAGCCCGTGGCCGGCTATCAGCTGACGCAGCAGAAGCTCGCCGAGATGGCGCTCGAGATCAACCGCGCGTCGCTCGTCGCGCTCCACCTCGGACGGATGAAGGACGAGGGGACGCTCCGCCCCGAGCACGTGAGCATGGGGAAGATGGGAAACGTCCGCGGCGCCCTCGAGGTCGCGCGCTCGGCGCGCACGATTCTCGGCGGCAACGGCATCACACTCGAGTACCCCGTCATCCGCCACATGAACAACCTCGAGTCGGTGCTCACGTACGAGGGGACGCACGAAGTGCACACGCTCGTCGTCGGTGAGGCGCTCACCGGCGAGAACGCCTTCCGCTAGCTCACTCGCCGTCCCAGTAGTCGACGGCGTCCTCGAGCCGGAACGTCCGCCGGTTCGCGCCGACCTTGCCGCTGTCCGGATACACCGGATACGTCGGGCGGTTCTTCGTCGAGAACAGCGCGATGCGCGCGTGGGCTCCGCTGTGGTTCAGGAACGTGTGCGCGCCCTCCTCGTCCTCCGGGAACGCGACGATGTCGCCCGGCTGCAGCTCCCGCTCTCCATCCGGCGTGCGCACCGTCGGCGCCCCGGTGACGACGACCGCCCACTCCTCGTTCCCGCGGTGGAAGTGGTACGGCCACAGCTGCTGCTTCGGCGGCAGGTCGTAGATCGAGCAGCCGAGGAGCTCCGCGCCCAGGGTGTGGGCGACGCCGCGGTCGAAGAAGCGGAAGCCGTCGCGGTCCTCCTGCTCTCCGCGCTCCAGCTCCAGGAGGTTGACGATCACGACGGCTCCTGCACCCAGCCGCGGATCGTCTTCCGGTCCGGCCGACTCCACTGCGCGAAGACGCCGATGCGTCCGTCGTCCGGGTAGACGGCCACCTCCGGATCGGAGCACGTCGAGAAGAATGCCGCCCTCACCGGCCCGCCGGTGTCGTTGCGGAGCTGGTGCGCCCCCTCCTCGCCTCGCGGGAAGACGGCGAAGTCCCACGGCTTCAGCCGCTCCTCGCCTGCAGGCGTACGGAGCGTCGGCGTGCCCGCGAGGACGAGGAGCAGCTCCTCCTCGCCCACATGCCAGTGATAGGGGGACGCCTTCCCCGGCTCGAGCTCGTACACGGTGCAGCCCCAGCCCGTCGCGCCGAGTGCCTCGCCGATGCGGCCCAGGTCGGTGAAGAGGTTCAGAAGCCTGCCCCGTCCGGCGCCGGCAGCGGGCTGCGCGGCAGATCGGGCCGCGGCCCGCCCTCGTTGTAGGCCGACGGCGCCACGTCGTTCGGCCCGTCGGGGTAGAACACGCTCGCGAGCTTCTGGATCTGCTCGCGGCCGTGACCGAGCTCGAACTGGCCGCCGCCGTACATGCGCACGCCTCGATCGGTGCAGGCCTCGATGCACTCGAGCAGCTTGCGCACCGTGCCGAAGCGCGACGGCTTCACGTTCAGCCACCGCGCGTCGACCGGAAGCGCGTCGAAATCCGCGAGGGAATGCACCGGCGCGTCGAAGCTCAGCCGGTCCTCCGCTCCCGCGAACGCCTCGAGGCAGCCGTCCTCGAGCCAGGCGTCCTCGATGACGACGCCGGGGAACGAGTCGACCACCGCTCGGTACAGCGCCGGGTCGGGAGCGAGGTCGACGGAGGTGCCGCGGTAATAGGCCTTCAGGTCGACCACGCGCACGCGGTCGCGCGCGGCGAGCGAGCGCATGAACGCCTCGTCCCAGTCCTTCGTCGCGTCCAGCTTGAACTCGAGCCCGGGATCGTTCGCGAGCCACGGCCCGACGTCGTCGCGCGTCGACGCGACGAAGCGCACGGGCCGGTACGCCCCGTCCACCGCGTCGGCGAACGACTTCCCCGCCTGGCGCAGCCCGAGGTCGAGCGCGGCGCTCTCGAACGCCCAGCGCCGGTAGTCGGGAAGCCCGAGCTCGTCGAGGCGGCGGGACAGGTCGTCGAGCGACCACGTCCCGGCAAGCATCACATCGGGGAAGTCGTCGTGCTCGGCGGCGTCGTACGTGACGTCCTCGCCTTCGCCGGTCTCGCCGTCACCGCGCATCACCACCGTCGTGGTCACGCGCGTCCACTCCTCCCGCGGCAACTCGCGGCGTCGCAACGTGAGGTCGTCGACGGCGACGCGAAGCCCGGACAGCGCATCCCAGAGCGGCATACTGCGAACCTTATGCGGATCACGCTCGACGACGTCCGTTCTGCCGCCGCGCGGCTCGACGGCGTCGCGAATCGAACACCCGTCGTCACCTCGCGCACGCTGGACGAGTCGACGGGCGCGACCGTGTTCGTGAAGGCGGAGTGCTTCCAGCGGGGCGGCGCCTTCAAGTTCCGCGGCGCCTACAACAAGATCGCGTCGCTGCCCGACGACGTGCGCGCCCGCGGCGTGCTCGCCTACTCGTCCGGGAACCACGCGCAGGCCGTCGCCCTCGCCGCGCGCCTCCTCGGCACGAGCGCGACGATTCTCATGCCCGAGGACGCGCCCGCGGCGAAGGTGGACGCGACGCGCGGCTACGGCGCCGAGATCATCACGTACGACCGCTGGACCGAGAACCGCGAGGAGATCGGCAGCGGGCTCGCCGGCGAGCGCGGCGTCGAGCTCGTCCGGCCCTACGACGACCCGCTCGTCATGGCGGGGCAGGGAACCACCGCGCTCGAGCTGCTGGACGACGTGCCCGACCTCGACGTCCTCGTCGCACCCGTCGGCGGCGGCGGGCTCATCGCCGGCTGCGCCACCGCGGCGACGGCGCTCCGGCCCGCGATCCGCGTCGTCGGCGTCGAGCCCGCGGCAGGCGACGACACGCGCCGTTCGCTCGCAGCAGGAGAGCGCATCCACATCGACGTCCCGCAGACGATCGCGGACGGACTGCAGACCACCGCCCCAGGCGAGCTGACGTTCGACGTGAACCGCCGGCTTCTCGCGGACGTCGTCACCGTGACGGACGAGGAGATCGTCGACGCGATGACGTTTCTCTTCGACCGGCTCAAGCTCGTCGCCGAGCCGAGCGGGGCCGTCGCCGTCGCGGCCCTCCTCACCGGCGCGGTCAGCGCCCCCTGCGCGCGCGTGGGCGTGGTGATCTCAGGCGGAAACGTCGGCGCGCAGCGCTTTGCCGCGCTGACCGCCGGCCGCGAGCCCTGACGTCACGACCGCGACGATGTGGTGCTCGGCGGCGGCGACCGCGTCATCGTCGCCCGGCAGGCGTCCGAGCACCCAGCCGGTGATGAGCTCGTCGATGGCGCCGTAGAACACGATGGCGGACATGTCCGCGTCGAGGTCGCGGCGGAACACGCCCTCCTCCTGGCCCCGCTCGATGATCCTCCGGATAGCGCCGATCGGCTTCACGAGCTCGCCCACGCGCTCCTCCACCTCGCTGCTGCGGGTGATCTCGCGCACGACGACGCGGACGACGTCCGGCTCGCGGCGCCAGCCCTCGAACATCACCGACGCGATCCCTCGGAGCCGCTCCTCGACGGAGCCGCTCGAGCTCTCGACGGCGTGGATGCGCTCGAGCAGCGAGCTCCAGTGCTCGCGGAAGATCGTCTCGAGCACCTCGTCCTTCGACGCGAAGTAGTGGTAGAGCAGGCCGTGCGCGACGCCCGCCTCCTCGGCGATGTCGCCGACCCTGGACGTGTGGAACCCCTTGCGCGCGAACACGCGCGCCGCCGCGTCGAGGATGACGCGCCGCTTCTCCTCCGCCGCCGTCGAACGCTCCGCCACGCAGGAACCGTAGTGCTAGGTTCGCCGCCGGTGCAACGTCCACTGGCGGGCATGCTCGTCGTCGACCTCACCCGCTACCTGCCGGGGGCGTTTGCGAGCGCCGAGCTCCTCCGTCTCGGGGCCCGCGTGGTGCGTGTCGAGCAGCCGGGCGGCGACCCGATGCGGGAGACGGCGCCCGGCTGGTACGAGGCTTTGAACGCCGGCAAGGAGATCGTCACGTGCGACCTTCCCGCCGACGCCGAGGCGGCGCAGGCGCTGCTCGCCCAGGCGGACGTCGTCCTCGAGGCGTTCCGTCCCGGCGTCGCCGAGCGGCTCGGCGTCGGCCCGGACCGGGCCGCCCGGAAGGCCGTCTACTGCTCGATCACGGGCTTCGGTCTCGGGGGACGGCACGACGCGCGCGCCGGCCACGATCTCAACTACGCCGGCTGGGCCGGGGTGCTCGAGCCGACCGCGCCCGCGCTTCCGCCCGTGCAGGTCGCCGACTTCGCCGCCGGCGGGCTCGGCGCGGTGACGGAGATCCTCGCGGCGCTGCTCGACCGCGCGCGCACCGGACGCGGGGCACGCGTCGTCGTGTCGATGACGCACGGCGCGCACCGCTTCGTCTCGCGCGCTCGTGCGCTCACGGACGGGCACGCCTGTTATCGCATGTACGCGACCGCAGACGGCCGGCATCTCACCGTGGCCGCGCTCGAGCCGAAGTTCTTCGCGCGGCTCTGCGAACTGCTCGGACGGCCGGAGCTCGCCGAACGCCAGTACGGCGACGGCCAGGCGCAGCTCGCGGCGGAGCTCGAATCCGAGTTCGCGCGAAGGACGCTGGGCGACTGGCTCGCCCTCTTCGACGGCGAGGACGTCTGCGTCGGGCCGGTGGCGACGTTCGCCGAGGCCGAGGCGTTGTTCGGCTAGCCCTCCGACTCGTCCTTCGTCCCGATCCTGCCGAGCGCGCGCTGGAACTCGGCGGGGACGATCCACACCTTGTTCGACTCGCCCTTCGCGATCTGCGGCAGCGCCTGCACGTACTGGTACGCGAGGAGCTGCGGATCGGGATTGCCTTCGTGAATCGCCTTGAACACGGTGTCGATCGCCTTCGCCTGCCCCTCGGCCTCGAGGATCGTCGCCTGCCGCGATCCCTCCGCGCGCAGCACGGCCGCCTGCTTCTCCCCCTCCGCGGTGAGGATGGCCGCCTGCTTCTGACCCTCCGCCTGCAGGATCGCCGCGCGCTTCTCGCGGTCGGCGCGCATCTGCTTCTCCATCGTGTCCTTGATCGACGCGGGTGGGTCGATCGCCTTCAGCTCGACGCGGTTGACGCGGATGCCCCACTTCCCGGTCGCCTCGTCGAGGACGCCGCGCAGCGCGTTGTTGATCTCGTCGCGCGACGTCAGCGTCTTCTCGAGCGCCATGCCGCCGATGACGTTCCGGAGCGTGGTGACGGTGAGCTGCTCGATTGCCTGGATGTAGTTCGCGATCTCGTACGTCGCGGCTTTCGCATCGGTCACCTGGAAGTAGATGACCGAGTCGATGTTCACGACGAGGTTGTCCTCGGTGATCACCGGCTGGGGCGGGAACGACACGACCTGCTCGCGGAGGTCGATGAGTGGACGCAGCCTGTCGACGAACGGCACGACGATCGCGAGGCCGGCGTTCAGCGTGCGGTGGTAGCGGCCGAGGCGCTCGATGACGCCGGCGCGCGCCTGGGGGACGATGCGAATCGTGCGCGCGAGCGTGAGCAGCACGAGCACGGCGACGACGGCGATGACGATCAACGCGACCAACGGAGATCTCCTTTACTCATAGACGAGCGCGGTTGCACCTTCGATCTTCATGACCTCGACACGCGTGCCCGGTTCGAACACCTGATCCTCCATGAACGCGCGCGCCGACCACTCCTCACCGCCGATCTTCACGCGCCCACCGTCGCGGTCGACGCGCTGGAGAACGACGGCGTGCGCCCCCTCGAGCGCCGCCGTGCCGGTCCGGATCGCGGCCGGCATGTGCAGGTGCGCGCGCGCGATCGGCCGCAGCAGCCCGAGCGAGGCGACCGAGCCGGCGACGAACACGACGAGTTGCAGCCACACCGCGCCGCCGAGGGCCGCCGCGACGGCGCCCCCGACCGCAGCGAGCGCCACCGGCCCGAGGAAGAAGAGGCCGGGCGTGAAGACCTCGCCGATGGCGAGAAGCA
>JAFALP010000412.1 GCA_019234175.1 Actinomycetota bacterium
GCGCGCAGGCTGGCGACCCGGTCGGCGGCCTGCAGCTCGAGGCAGATCCTGCGGGTGGCGAAGAGGATCGCGAGGGGGATGACCCAGACCGCGGCGCGGTAGGCGTCGACTTGGCGGACATAGTCGAGTCCGAACGAGACGTCGACGCGGTCGGCCGATCCGGCGAGGAAGACGACGAACACCCAGGACAGCAGCGCCGCCCCGAAGGCGGTCCGCCACGGGTTGTCCCGCGGCCGCTGAAGCAGGTTGTGTGACGCGCGGTCGCGCGTCAGGCGGCGCTCGAGCGTCGGCCAGAGGTAGAGCAGGCCGAAGACGACGCCGGGGAAGAGCACCCCGCCCCAGAACGGGTTCGGGATCAGCGTGTAGCCGTGGATGACGACGTCGAACCCCGGCATGAGGCGAAGCGCGCCGATGAGCCAGCCGAGGTACCAGTCCGGCTGCGCCCCGTTCGTCGCGGAGTACGTGTGGTACGGGCCCCAGAGCCAGATCGGGTTGATCTGCACGAGGCCGCCGAGCAGGAAGAGCACGGCTGCGGTCGCGAACATGAGGCCCAGCGAGCGCGGCGCCTGCCCGGGCCATGCTGGCACGCCGACGAGCCGTCGCTCGGTCTCGCGCTTCTGCTTGAACTGCGTGTGATGGCGCAGCGCGACGAGCGTCAGGTGCAGGACGAGCAGCGTCGCGATGAGAGCCGGAAGCAGGAAGACGTGCGCGATGTACATGCGCGGCCAGAGCGCCGCCTGTCCCGGGAAGTTGCCGTGGAAGAGGAGCGCCATGAGGTTCGCGCCGAAGAACGGGATCGACATCCCGACCGACCAGCCGATCGCGAGTCCCATCCCCGAGAGCAGGTCGTCCACCATCGAGTAGCCGAGGTAGGCCTCGAAGAGCGCGAGGCCGAGCATGGTGACGCCGATGACGTACGTGAGCTCGCGCGGCTTGCGATACGCGCCCGTGAAGAAGACGCGGAACAGGTGGAGCACGATCGCTGCGATGAAGACGTCGGCGGCCCAGTGGTGTGTCTGACGGATGAGCAGGCCTGCCTTGACCGTCGTCGAGATGTTCACGACCGACGCGTACGCCTCGCTCATGTGCTGCCCGCGCAAGGGGGCGTACGGCCCGTGATAGACGATCTGATGCGTCGAGTCGACGAAGAAGAGCGTCAGGTATGTCCCGGTGGCGACGAGGACGATGAACGCGTAGAGCGCCACCTCGCCGAGCAGGAACGACCAGTGGTCGGGGAAGAGATAGCGGAGCGCCTTGCGGATGAACGGCGCAGTGCCGCTGCGCTGGTCGATCCAACGAACGGCGGCGCGGATCACGGGTTCGCCTTCCAGAGGCGCACGCCCCACCACGCCGGCCCGACCGGCCCGTCGAAGTTGCCCTTCGCGCGCAGGTCGCCGCGGGCGTCGATCTCGATCGGGAGCATCGGAAGCGGGCGCCCCGCCGGCCCGAACAGGACCGTTCCCCCGGTGGCGGGGTCGAACGTCGAGTAGTGACACGGGCACACGAGCGCAGGCCGCGGCGCGTCGTGGAAGAGCGGCGTGCGGTACATGGCGATCGCACACCCCGCGTGCGTGCAGATCTTCGAGTAGGCGACGATGCCGCCCGCGTCGTAGCCGCGGAGCTTCGGCGGCAGCCTCAGGTCGCCCTTCGGCAGGCGGACGAGGATGAGCGGCGAGCCGAGCTCCTCGTCGTTCGCGCCCTCGGGGAAGGCGGTGTAGAAGTCCCGCTCGGCGATGTCGCCGGCGCGCCACGGGCGACCGTTCTCGTCGACGAGCCGGCGTCCACGCCGCCACGGCGTGCCGAGGTAGACGTTCGTCTCGAGGAACTGGCCGAGCGAGAGCACGGGTGTGAGCAGGGCGAGACCGAGCGTGCTGCCCGCGCCCGCCAGGCCGAGCTTCAGCAGGCGCCTGCGCGTCAGTTGGGCGCTCGGCTCCTCGAGCAGCTGCTCGACGCGCTGCTGGTCGACGAGGTGCTCCTGTGCCGGGTAGTCCTCTTCGAGCTCCTCGACG
The DNA here is from genome assembly GCA_019234175.1 of Actinomycetota bacterium. Classification (GTDB taxonomy): domain Bacteria; phylum Actinomycetota; class Thermoleophilia; order Gaiellales; family Gaiellaceae; genus Palsa-739. The sequence continues at coordinate 2,010 of JAFALP010000412.1, forward strand.
ACGACGAGCTCGTGACCGCTGACGAGCAGCGCCGCGGCGATGAAGGCGAACGCGAGCCCGATCGCGAGGCCGAGCCAGCGCGTGCGCGGGTCGAGCGCGTAGACGACGATGAACCCGGCGGCGCATGCTGAGGCGGCGCCGAGCAGCGCGGCGACGACGAGCTCGGCGCGCGGGTTCGCAGGAGCCTCGGCGACGATGCGCCCGCGGCTCTCGCGAGGGCGTGCCAGCCGTCCGAGCAGCAGCACGGCGCCGGAGACGAGCAGGTCGCGGATCCGCCTCACGCCCGCAGCCTCTTTCCGGCGGCGAAGCAGACACCGAGAAGGACGACGATGGCGATGAACCACGTCACGAGGCCTTCGGGCACGGGGCCGATGTGCCCGATCGACCAGCCGCCGCTGTCGTCGGGATGCCGCGTGTATTCGACGTAGCGGATGATCGAGTCGAGCTGGCGATCGCTGATCGCGTGCTTCGTGAACCGCGGCATCACGTACGGGCCGATGCGGACGGCTTCGGCGATCTGCACCGGCGTCGCGTCGCCGAGCGCCGGCGGCACCGCGCCCGTGACCAGGCCGCCCTCGGCGAGCACCTGGTGGCAGCCCGCGCAGTGGTCGGTGAAGAGCTGCATGCCGGCCGAGAGGTTCCCGCGCGCGGGCTGCGGCTTCGGCACGGCCGGCCCCTTGCCGAGCGACGCGACGTAGGCGACGAGCGCGCGGATCTGCGCCTCGCTGAAGGTGACGCGGGAGCGATGAGGCTGGACGCCGAGGTGGGCGAGCGGCATGTAGCCGGTGCGCACGTAGAAGTCGGCGGCGAGCGCGCCGACGCCGCGGAGCGACGGCGCCTTCGACGTGTCGTGGCACTGCGCGCACTCCTGGCCGAAGAGGTGCTTTCCGCTCGTCGCGCCGGTCGCCACGAGCACGAGCGCCGCGAGCGCGGCGATGCCTGTCAGCCGCCGCGGCACAGATCCGCCACCGTCGAGCCGATGCCGTCGAGGACCATGATCGAGAGAAAGAGGAGATTCGCGACGAGGGCCGCGCTCGCGAGGAAGTGCAGACGGCCGTCGGGCGGCGGGTCGTCCTCCTCCGTCCCGCGCGTGCGCAGGAACACGACCGCGGCCGCCGCCTCGGCGCCGAGGACGACGAGGACGCCGACCGAGAGCATGGACAGCTGCCAGGTCGTGTTGGCGATGCCCCAGTGCATGCCGCCGGCGCCGCACTCCGCCTGCGTCACCCCGAAGCCGACCACGTGCTGCGCCGCCCAGGTCAGCGGCGCGGCGACGAGCCCGACCCACTGCAGCATGCCGAGGCGCCGCAGGCTCATACGCGCGCCGAGAGGATCGTTCCCGTCACCGCCAGGGTGAGAACGGCGACGGCGACCCAGTAGTAGCGGACGAGGCGCAGGCCGACGTCGCTCCAGCGCAGGAGCAGCCACAGGTCGAAGAGGAGGCCGACGGCCACGTGCGCGTGGTCGGCGCCGAGGAGGATGTAGTAGATGGAGCCGTATGCGTTCGTCTGCGGCGTGAAGGCGTGCAGACGGCCGGCGAAGTCGTGCACGGAGTACGCGAAGTACCCGGCCTGCACGACGAGCGCGACGAGCAGGCCGAGCCTGCTGCCGAGCCACAGCGGCACGACGCTCGCGGCCAGCACGAGCGCGAGCACGAGCGGCGAGAGGACGCTCGGCTTCGCGATGTCCCCGAGCGGCCAGTGCGAGTTTGTGAAGCGGAGGTAGAAGTACGTGCCGATCAGGCAGCCGAAGAGCGTCGCCTCGGCGGCGATGAACGTCGTCATGCCCCACCACGCCGTCGGGCGCGGCGAGGTCACCGTCGCGCGCGGCCCGTCCCAGTGCCACGCGGCGAGGACGATCGCGCACAGGCCGAGCGCGATGCCCGCCATGGCGAACTTCTCCACGACGAGGAGCGCGAACACGACCGTCAGGCCGAGCCCGAGGAGGATCGGCCACGGCGACTCGTGCGGCATCCGCATCACCTCGGCCAGGTAGCCGTCCGCCGGCGTCGTCGACGGCTGCTCGTGGTCGACGTCGAGGGCGAGCCCGCCGGCCGGCACGTCCCAGTTGGGGTACGCGCTCGACACCTGCGGGATGACCGCGAAGTTGTAGCCGGGCGGCGGCGAGGGGACCGTCCACTCGAGCGTGGGCGCGCGCCAGGGGTCGATGCCGACGCGCTCGCCGCGGAACCAGCTGACGACGAGGTTCCCGAACAGCACGAGGATCCCGGCGAGGGTGACGAAGCCGCCGATCGTCTCGATGAGGTTGTACGTCCCCCACCCCAGCCCGCCCGGATACGTGTACACGCGCCGCGGCATCCCCTCGAGCCCGACGATGTGCATGGGGAAGAAGAGGAGGTTCGTCCCGACGAAGATGATCCAGAAGCTGATCTGGCCCGGCAGCTCGAAGTACATCCGTCCGGTGAGCTTCGGGAACCAGTAGTACATCCCGCCGAAGATCGGGAAGACGGCCGCGCCGAAGATGATGTAGTGGAAGTGCGCGATGACGAAGTACGTGTCCGTCATCTGCTGGTCGAAGGGGATGGCGACGAACATGATCCCCGTCAGGCCGCCGATGACGAAGAAGAGGATGAACCCGACGATGAACAGGAGCGGCGTCTTGAAGCGCGCCGATCCGGTGAAGATCGTCATGCACCACGCGAAGACCTGGATCGTGCTCGGGATGACGACGAGCGCCGATGCCGCTGCGAAGAACGTGAGCGTCGTCGTCGGCAGGCCGGTGGCGAACATGTGGTGGGCCCACACGCCGAACCCGATGAAGACGACGAGCAGCTCGGCGATCGCGACGAGCGGGAACGCGACGACTCGGCGCTGCGTGAACGCGGGGATGATCGACGTCGCGATCCCGAACGCGGGGACGATGAGGATGTACACCTCCGGGTGCCCGAAGATCCAGAAGAGGTGCTGCCAGAGCAGCGCGGAGCCGCCCTTGGCGACGTCGAAGATGTGTGTGCCGATGCGCCGGTCGAGATAGAGGAAGACCGTGTCCGCCGTCAGCGCCGGCAGCGCGAACAGCAGGCCGAACGACGCCGCGAGGAACGCGAAGCAGAAGAGCGGCATCCGGTTCAGCGACATCCCCGGCGCGCGCAGCTTCAGGATCGTGACGATGAAGTTCGACGCCGCGATCGACGAGGAGATCCCGTTGAGGATGATCGCGAGGCAGTAGAAGTCGATGTTGCGGCCGGGCGAGTACTGCCGCGACGCGAGCGGGACGTAGTCGAACCAGCCGGCGTCGGGCGCCGAGTGGAGCGCGAAGCTGGTGTAGAGGAGGATCCCGGAGCCGAGGAAGATCCAGAAGCTGAGCGCGTTCAGGCGCGGGAACGCCATGTCGCGCGCGCCGATCATGAGCGGGACGAGGTAGTTCCCGAACGCGCCCGTCGACATCGGGATGATGAAGAAGAAGATCATCGTGATCCCGTGCAGGGTGAAGAGCTGGTCATAGGTCTCGGGCCCGACGAGGTGGTTGTTCGGGACGGCGAGCTGCGTGCGCATCGTCAGCGCCTCCGCGCCGCCTGCCCCGAAGAGGACGAGCGTCGTCCAGAAGTAGAGAAGGCCGATGCGCTTGTGGTCCGTGGTCGTCAGCCAGCCGAGCAGGCCGGGGCGCTCGGCCCACTGGCGTTCGAGCAGCTGCTCCCGCTCGGGAAGGGGCGTGACGACGGCCATCAGCGCAGCGTCCTCAGGTAGGCGACGAGCTCGGCGAGGCGCCGGCCGCCGATGGCGATGTCCACCATCTTGTTCCCCGGCTTGATCTGCTGGTTCCGCGTGATCCAGGCGGCGAGGTTCGCACTCGTGTTCGGAAGCGTGAGGGCGGCGATCGTCGCGCGCGACATGAGATGCGTCAGGTCGGGTCCGGTCGTCCCGCTTGCGCTCGTGCCGCGGATCGTGTGGCACTGCGTGCAGCTGTTGGAGAAGAAGATCCGCGCGCCCGGCGATGTGGACGGCGTGGCGTGCCGCTTCTGGTGCGCGAGCCACGTCCGGTACGCGGCCGCCGGCTGCGCGTAGACGTCGAGCGCCATGTGCGCGTGCTGCACGCCGCAGTACTCCGCGCACTGGCCGCGGTACACGCCTGCCTTCTCGGCGTCGAGCTCGATCTCGTTGACCTGGCCCGGGATCGTGTCGATCTTCCGGTTCAGCTCCGGCACCCAGAAGCTGTGGATGACGTCGGCCGTCGTCGCCTCGAGCAGCACGGGCGTGTCGGTCGGAATGTGGATCTCGTTGGCGGTGACGACGCCGGTGCCGGGATAGCGCACCTCCCACCACCACTGCCGCCCGATGACCTGGACGGTCATCGCCGTCTTCGTCGCCGCCGGCGCCTGCGTCGTCCGGATGACGAACACGTCCGCGACGAAGAAGAGCGTGGCGATGACGGCGATCGGAAGCGCCACGCCGAGCGTGACGACGATCCAGGTGCTGACCGCCTCTCCCGGTGTCTGGCCTTCCGTGTCCCGACCGATGCCGCGACGGTTCCGCCGGATCCAGGCGAACACGAGCAGGCAGGCGATCAGCAGGAAGCCGAGCCAGGCGCCGCCCAGCATCCACCACCACAGGCTGGCGATGTCACGCGCCTGGTGGCTGGCGGGGGAAAGGGAGTTCAATGCAGGAGGCGACTACCCCGCCGAAAAGTGGGCAAACCGTCGCGTACCTCATGGAGCTCGCCCTCCAGCTCGCCGGCAGCGCCGTCGTCGCCGCGCTCTACCTCGGCGCGCTGAGGCGGATCCGCCGGCGCGGCCGTCCCGTTCCGCGCCGCCGCGTCGCCGCGTTCGCCGTCGGCCTCGCGATCCTCGTCGGCGCGTTCGCAGCGCCGTTGGAGGGTCGCTTCTCGACGCACATGCTGCAGCACCTGATGATCGGCGACCTCGCGCCGCTCTTCATGGTCATGGGGCTGAACGGGCCGCTTCTCCGGCCCCTGCTCGCGCTCCGCCCGGTCCAGCGCCTGCGCGTTCTCGCCCACCCGTTCGTGTCGCTGCCGGTGTGGGCCGCGAACATGATCGGCTGGCACATCCCCTCTCTCTACGACGCCGCGCTCATGCACGGCGCGGTGCATGCGCTGCAGCACGGGATGTTCTTCGCGTGCGGGATGCTTCTCTGGTCGGCGCTGCTCGAGCCGATCCCGGGCCCGCGGTGGTTCACGCCGGCTCGGAAGCTCTTCTACGTCGCCGGCATGTGGATCGTCATGCTCAGCCTGTCGCAGGTGTTCCTCTGGTCGAGCACGCAGCTCTACACCGGTTACTCGGTTTCGGACCAGCGCGCCGGCGGCGGCGTGATGCTGTTCGAGGGCTCGGCCGTGATGATCGGAGTCGTCGTGTGGCTGCTGCTGCGCCTGCTCGAGGAGAAGGTCGAGCCTCTGACCCTCAGTGGAGCTCGCCGCTGAGAATGTCCTTTCCGCGGTGCTTCTGGAGCTGGCGGTAGCCCTCGGCGGCGCCGGCGAGGACGGCCGCGAGGGCAAGGGCGAAGAGGAGCGGCTTCCAGAGGTTGTGGGAGAAGCTCGATCCGCCCAGGTAGCCGAGCGCCGTCGCGTACGCGGCCCACAGCGTGGCGGCGATCGCATCGGCGATCAGGAAGCGTCGCCAAGGCATGTCCAGCGTGCCCGCCGCGAGGGTCGTGGCCGTCCGGCCGACGGGGATGAACCGTGCGATCAGGACGAGTGTCGCGCCGCGGGCGCGGATACCCCGCTCGGCGCGTTGGAGCCGGCGCTTGCTGACGACCCTGCCTGCGAGGCGGCAGCCGACTTGGTTCCCGAGCAGGTAGGCCGCGTTGTCTCCCGCGAAGCCGCCGGCGGCGGCAACGGCCGCCACGAGCCAGACCAGAAGATGCCCCTGCGCGGCGAGCACCGCGGCGGTGATGACGACTGCCTCGGCCTGGACGAACGGCAGCAGCGCGTCGACGGCGACCACCGCGAAGACCACGGCATAGGTCGCCGGCGAGGCCGACACGAAGTGAGTGATG
>JAFALP010000218.1 GCA_019234175.1 Actinomycetota bacterium
GCGCCGGCTCGAGGTCGAGCTCGGCCGCGAGCCGACGAAGGACGAGCTCGCGGAGGCCACGGGTCTCCCGATCCAGCACGTCGACGAAGCGCTCTCCGCGGCGTCCGCGTCGGTCTCGCTCAACCAGACGGTGGGCGCGGACGACGAGGGCGAGCTCGGCGATCTCTTCGCCGACCGCGAGGCCGCCGATCCGTTCGACGAGGCCGAGGAGTCCCTTCGCCGCCAGAACATCCGCAAGGCTCTGGATGCGCTGCCGGAGCGCGAGCGGCGCATCCTCGAGCTGCGCTTCGGGTTCGAGGGCGAGCCGTGGACGCTCGAGGCGATCGGGCACGAGCTCGACCTGACGCGCGAGCGTGTGCGGCAGCTCGAGGGCCAGGCGCTCTCGCGGCTCGCCGCGCTGCGCGAGCTCGCCGGTCTCGCGGCCTAGCGGCAACGGAATCCTCCGATCGGGGGATGCCGAACGGCCCATCGTTTCCGATGGTGTTTTGCGGGGGCGATGAGGGCGTGCGGGGGCCGCAGCCGAAAGCGCGTCGTCAACCAGTGAGGGCTCTCGCCCCTTCTCTCCGGGTGAGGCGGCTTCGTCGACGAAGCCGCCTCTTTTTTTATGGTGCGCGGATGGAGCTGCGCCCGAGCGAGCCGGTCGTCGGCGACTTCGTCCGGATCGAGCCGATTGCCGAGCGCCACCGGGAGGGCCTGCGCGCGGCCGCGGCGGCGAACCCGGAGATCCACCGCTTCACGATGCTCGAGCTCGACGGCTTCGACCGCTGGTTCGACGAGGCCCTCGGCTCGCCGAACGACGTGCCGTTCGTCGTCTTCTACGACGGCGCCGAGGCGGGGACGACGCGCTACCTGAACTACGCGCCCGAGCACCGCCGCGTCGAGATCGGCTGGACGTGGCTCCGCCGCTCGGCGTGGGGGTCGGGTGCGAACGCCGAGACGAAGTACCTGCTGCTGCGGCGCGCGTTCGACGAGGTCGGGCTGCAGCGCGTCGAGTTCAAGACCGACGCGCGGAACCTCCGCGTACGCGGCGCGCTGCTTGCGATCGGCGCGGAGTTCGAAGGGGTCTTCCGGCGGCACATGCTCCTGCCTACCGGCCCGCGCGACTCGGCCTGGTATGCGATCACCGAGGACGACTGGCCGTCGGTCAGGCCGGCTCTGGAGCGTCGCCTCGCGGAGCTGAAGACTCGACGCGACGCCAGTACACCGCCGCCGCGCTGACCTCGCCGTCTGCGTCCTGGATCGGGACGGCCCGGCTCGCCCACGCGACGATGCCGCCGCGGTACTTCGAGTAGACGATGCCCTCCACGACGCGCTTCTCCGCGAGGACGCGGAACATCGGCCGCTCCTCTATCGGGCGCGCATCGCCGGTCGCGGTCACGTGCTCGGCCAGCCGGCGGAGCTCGTCGTGGGGGACGAACCGCGGCGGGTAGGGAAGCCCGACGATCTCCGCGGCGCGGCTGTCGTAGTAGACCGCGTTGCCGTCGGCGTCGAGGACGGTCACCGACTCCTGGGCGCCGCGCTCGAGCGCGGCGAGGACGACCGCCGTGAGCTCGGCGGGCTGCCCGCCGGGGGCCGACCGTTCGGACAGGATCGCGGTGAGGGCGGCGAAGTCCCTGATCTTGCTGACGAGCGGGATGCCGATCGCCTGCGCGCGCTCGCGGATGTCGGGGTCGTCGTGGCCGGTGTGGAGGACGATCTCGGTCTGCGGCCGGTAGGCGCGGATGGCCTCTGCGGCGGCGAAACCGTTCAGGCGCGGCATGTCGACGTCGAGGAGCGCGAGATCCGGCGAGTGGGCCGTGGCGAGCTCGACGGCCTCGAGGCCGTTCTCGGCGAGGCCGACGACACGTCCGACTCCGCCCGTCTCGACGAGCACGGACAGGAGCTCCCGGATGGCCGGCGAGTCGTCGGCGATCACGATCGCAAGCTGTGGTTCCTCGGTTGTCTCCACGTCTCCCTCGATCCCTGCGTGACCGTACGCTTGGAACGTGAGGTGCGGCTTAGAAGTTGCGGCCCTGCGCGCGGAGCCGCGGGACGACGCTGAGCAGGTGACGCAGGCGCTGCGGGGGGAGCCGCTGGAGGTCGGCGAGCGGCGGGACGGCTGGGCGCTCGTGCGGACGGCGTACGACTATCCGGGATGGGTGCGGGAGGAGGCGCTGTGCGGGGACGACCCGCTCTCGCTCGCGCGGACGTTCCTCGGGGCGCCCTACGAGTGGGGCGGGCTGAGCGCGGCGGGGATCGACTGCTCGGGGCTCGTGCACCTCGCCTACCGGCTCGCAGGGCGCGTCGTGCCCCGGGATTCGTGGCAGCAGGAGGAGGCGGGCGCCGAGGTGG
>JAFALP010000255.1 GCA_019234175.1 Actinomycetota bacterium
ATTCCGATCCATCTGCGCCCCGTCGCGTTGAGGCCGAGGTACGCGACCGCGACGACGGTGAGCGCGACGAAGACGAGCGACAGCGCGGTGCCGACGTCCCACGCGGAGCTCGGCGTCAGCTTCCCGATGGCGCGGAGGGGGAGCATCGCGATCGCCCACACGAGCGGCCAGCCGAACACGGCAGCGCCGGTGGCGTGCATGTAGTGGATGTCGAGACACATCGCGAGGCCGGCTGCGAAGAGCGCGCCGGCGACGATCCATGGGCGCCACGCCGGCCGGCGCCGCCACAGCACGACGAGCGCGACGGCGCACGCGAGCACGAACAGCACGTCGAGCGCGAAGAGCGCGCGCGGCATGCGGCCCCACGCGGCCATGAAGTCGCGCGCGCATTCGTAGAACCCCGTCGCGTCGCCCATGAGCCCGCCGAAGCTCGCCGGGCGCACGAAGGCCGGGATGCCGGGAAGCTTCGATCCTCGATCGGCATACGCCGCAAGCGGAATCGCCAGACGCACGCCGACGAGGAGGGCGATCGCGGTCCACCACCTCCGCATCGAATGCAGCCTAACGAGCGGTAAATCCTTCGTTAAGGCCCCGGCCGTCCGCCGACGACCCCGCTAGCATCGACCCCGTGGCGACGGCTGTCGTGACGGGAGGCGCGGGCTTCCTGGGGTCTCACCTGTGCGATCACCTGGCCTCCAAGGGCTTCCGGGTGGTCTGCGTCGACAACCTCGAGACCGGGTCGCTGCAGAACGTCGAGCACCTGCGCGGTGACTCGTTCACGTTCCTGAACCACGACGTCACCGAGCATCTCGCGGTGGACGAGGACGTCGACGTCGTCTTCCATCTCGCGAGCCCGGCGAGCCCGATCGACTACCTGCGCCTGCCGCTGCAGACGTTGAAGGTCGGCTCGTACGGCACGCACAACGCGCTCGGCCTCGCGAAGTTCAAGCGCGCGCGCTTCTTGCTCGCATCGACGAGCGAGGTCTACGGCGACCCGGCGATCCATCCGCAGCCGGAGACGTACTGGGGGAACGTGAACCCGATCGGCCCGCGCGGGGTGTACGACGAGGCGAAGCGCTACGCGGAAGCCTTGACGATGGCGTACCACCGCCAGCAGGGCGTGGACACGTGCATCGTCCGCATCTTCAACACGTACGGCCCGCGCATGCGGCCGAACGACGGCCGCGCCATCCCGACGTTCCTTCGCCAGGCGCACGCGAACGAGCCGCTGACCGTGTTCGGCGACGGCTCGCAGACGCGCAGCTTCTGTTACGTCGACGACCTGATCCGCGGACTCGTCCTCCTCGCCGAGAGCGGCGAGCACCTGCCCGTCAACATCGGCAATCCGCAGGAGCTCACGCTGCTGGAGCTCGCCGAGACAGTCATCCGGGTCACCGGCGCGAAGAGCGAGATCGTCTACGAGGCGCTGCCCGTCGACGATCCGCAGGTGCGCCAGCCCGACATCACCCGCGCCCGGCAGCTGCTGGGCTGGGAGCCGCAGATCGGTCTCGAAGAGGGGCTGCGGCGCGTCCTGCAAGCGACCCAACGGGAGTCACTCAGTGTCTAAGCGCATCGCCCTGCTCGCCGCCCTGATCCTCGTCGCAGGTCTCACCGTGTCAGCCGCGGGAGCGGCGCCGGCGAAGCACGCGACCGCGAAGTCGAGCCACCTGCTCGTCGGCATCAACGACGAGGCCGACACGCTCTACGGCAACCCGGTGACGGGCTTCAGCGCGCTGAAGGCGCTGCATGCGCAGGTGCTGCGCGTGAACCTGTACTGGGGCGGCACGCCGTGGGCCGTCTCGCGCGGCGCGAAGCCGGCCGACCCGACCGATCCGGGCGACCCCGCATACGACTGGTCGCTGTACGACCGCCTCGTGCGGTACGCGGCGACCTACCACATCCAGATCGTCTTCTCGGTCCTGTTCACGCCGTCGTGGGCGAACGGCGGCAAGGCGCGCACGGTCGCGCCGACGAATCCGCAGGACCTGCAGGACTTCGTCTATGCCGCCGCGCAGCGGTACAGCGGCTACTACATCCCGCCGGCATGGCAGCAGCAGCCGGCGCTCGCCCCGCCGACGCAGCCGCTTCCGCTCGTGACCAAGTGGACGGCATGGAACGAGCCGAACAACCCCGTCTTCCTCACGCCGCAGTACCAGAAGCAGGGCGGCACGTGGGTGATCGAGAGCGCGGTCAACTACGCGAAGATCTGCAACGCCGTCTACACCGGCGTGCACACGGCGCTCATCGCGGTCGGGCGCACGATCCCCGGTGAGCAGGTCGCGTGCGGCGTCACCGCGCCCAAGGGGAACGACGCGCCGACGTCCGGCCGCGCGTCCGTCGATCCGATCTCGTTCCTCGTCGCGGCGCACGCCGCGGGCATGAAGACCTTCGACGTGTACGCGCATCACCCGTACTACGCCGCGCCCACCGAGTCGCCGACGTTCGTCCCGACCGGTAAGGACAAGCGCCGCATCCAGCTCGGCAACATCAACACGCTCCTCGCCGAGGTGACGAAGCTCTACGGGCCGAAGCACCTCTGGATCACCGAGTACGGCTACCAGACGAATCCGCCCGACAAGGTCTTCGGCGTGAGCTACGCCAAGCAGGCCGCGTATCTCACGCAGGCGTACGCGATCGCGAAGAAGAACCCCCGCATCGACATGCTGCTCTGGTTCCTCATCAAGGACGAGCCGGATCTCGGCGGCTGGCAGTCCGGCCTCGAGACCGTCACCGGCAAGCACAAGCCCGCCTGGAACGCGTTCATCAAGGCCGCTACCGGCTGAGCAGCTCGCGGTAGAGCTTGTCGATGTCGTCGACCAGCCGGTCGACGGCATAGCGGTCGAAGACTCGGTCGCGCCCGGCGGCGCCCATCTGGGCGCGCCGGGCGGGATCGCTCGCGAGCTCGGCGAGCCGGTCCGCGAGCGCCTCGCCGTCGCCCGGCTCGACGAGGAACCCGTCCACGCCCTCGCGGATGACGTCGGGCGTACCGCCCACGCGCGTCGCCACCGCCGGCCGCTCGGCCGCAAGCGATTCGATCACGCTCACCGGCGTGCCCTCGTTCACCGAGGGGAGAACGAGCGCGTCCATGGCGTCGTACCAGCGCGCGACGTCCTCCTGATACCCGAGGAAGAGGCAGCGGCGGACGACGCCCAGATCGTGCGCATGGCGCTCGAGGCGCTCGCGGTCGGGGCC
>JAFALP010000193.1 GCA_019234175.1 Actinomycetota bacterium
CACCGAGGACGTCCCGGATCTCGGCTTCGAGGAGGACTTCGCGCCCGAGACGGATCTCGACGCCGACGACGGCGTCTCCGACGCGGCGCTCGTCCGCCTGGTCAACTCGATCCTCTTCCAGGCGGCGGAGGACGGCGCCTCCGACGTCCACTTCGAGCCGCAGGAGGATTCGCTCCTCGTCCGGTTCCGCGTCGACGGCGTGCTGCAGGAGATGCAGCGCATCCCCAAGCGGCTCATGCCCGGCGTGACGACGCGTCTGAAGGTGCTCGCGAAGCTCGACATCGCCGAGCGGCGCAAGCCGCAGGACGGCCGCATCGCGCTGAACGCGAAGGCGGCAGGCCGCATGATGGACATCCGCGTCGCGGTCCTGCCGACGGTCGAGGGCGAGAAGATCGTCATGCGTCTCCTCGACAAGTCGAAGCGGCCGCCGACGCTCACCGAGCTCGGTCTCTCGGAAGAGATGCGTGCGCAGCTGTCGCGCATCGTCACGCGGCCGACCGGCGCGCTCCTCGTCACCGGCCCGACCGGTTCCGGTAAGTCGACGACGCTCTTCGCCTGCCTCAGCCAGATCAACCGGCCGGAGATCAACATCATCACGGTCGAGGACCCGGTCGAGTATCGGATGCCCGGCGCGAACCAGGTGCAGATCAACAACCGCGCCGGCATGACCTTCGCCGCGGCACTGCGGTCGATCCTCCGCTCCGACCCCGACGTGGTGATGGTGGGAGAGATTCGAGACGGCGAGACCGCGAAGATCTCGATCGAGGCCGCCCTCACCGGCCACCTCGTGCTCTCGTCGCTGCACACGAACGACGCGCCGAGCGCGATCACGCGCCTGAACGAGATGGGCGTGGAGCCGTTCCTCACCGGCGCGGCCGTCAGCGGCGTGCTCGCGCAGCGCCTCGCGCGCAAGCTGTGCACGCACTGCTGCGAGATGTACAGCCCGTCGGTGGAGGAGTTGATCGCAGCGCGCGTCTCGCCCGACGTCGCCGCCTCCGTCGACGGCATGGCGTTCTATCGCAAGCGCGGCTGCCCGCGGTGCAACCAGACGGGCTACAAGGGCCGCATCGGGATCTACCAGCTGCTCGTGATGACCGAGCAGCTCCAGTCGCTCGCGTCGGCGAAGGCGACGCGCGAGGAGATCGAGCGCGAGGCGCTCTCCACCGGCATGCGCACCATCTGGGACGACGGCCTCGCCAAGGTGGCGGCCGGCCTCACGTCGGTGGAAGAGCTCGCGCGCGTCAGCGTGTAGCCGCCGACGGGCTACTTGTGGAGCATGGCGGCGATGCCGAACGCGGCCGCGGCGAGGCAGCCGATCGCTCCGACGGCCACCGCCGGCCACGCGCGACGGGCGCTTCCGCGCACGATGAGGCCGAAGCAGACGGCCGCGGTGACCACGGCGACGAATGCGACGCCGAGGGCCTCGGCGAGCGCAGACCAGTTCACGAGCGCCGAAGCCAGGGTCACGCCGCCCTCCGTGCCGGCTCGACTGCGGGCCTGGCGCGGCGCTCGGGATTCACGTTCGAGGCGTTCACCGGATCGCGCCGCGACACGAGGAACAGCACGACGTAGACCGCTGCGGCGGCGGCGGTTGCGACGATCGCGCCCGTCGTCCGGGCCGTGCCGAACGCGTCGATCAGCGCATACGCACCGGCCGCGCACCCGGCGGCGGCCGGGAGCGTCAGCACCCACGCGATCAGGATCTGGCCCGCCACGCCCCAACGCACCGCCGCGCGCCGGCCCAGTCCGCTACCGAGCACGCCGCCGGAGACGACGTGCGTCGTCGACAACGGATAGCCGAAGAACGACGACGCGAGGATGACGGTGCCGCCCGCGGTCTCGGCGGAGAACCCCTGCGGCGGCGTGATGTCGGTGATGCGATGGCCGAGCGTGCGGATGATCCTCCAGCCGCCCGCGTACGTGCCGAGGCCCATCGCCGTCGCCGCGGCGATGATGACCCACCAGGGAACGCCGAAGCCTTTCGCGGGGAGGGAGCCATGGGCCACGAGCGCGAGCGTGATCACACCCATCGTCTTCTGCGCGTCGTTCGTGCCGTGCGCGAGCGAGACGAGGGAGGCGGATCCGAGCTGCCCCCAGCGGTAGCTTCGCCGCCCGGTCTCCTCCGGCACGCCGCGGAGCGCGCGGTACGCGATCCAGGTGGCGAGCGCGGCGATGATGCCGGCCGCGACCGGCGCGAAGAGCGCTGGGATGACGACGCTTCCGAGCACGCCCCGCCAGTGGACGGCCGAGCTGCCGACGGCGACGAGCATCGCCCCGATCAGGCCGCCGATGAGCGCGTGCGTCGAGCTCGAGGGCAGGCCGAGCAGCCACGTCACGAGGTTCCAGGCGATCGCTCCCAGGAGAGCGGCCGAGATGATCGTCAGCGTCACCTGGCCCGAGTCGATGATCCCCTTGGCGATCGTCGTCGCGACCTTGATCGAGAGAAAGGCGCCGACGACGTTGAGGACGGCGGAGAGCAGGACCGCGAGCCGCGGGCGCAACGCTCCGGTGGCGACCGCGGTCCCGACCGCGTTGGCGGAGTCGTGAAAGCCGTTGGTGAAATCGAACGCGAGCGCCGTCGCGACGACGATCACGAGGAGGGCGGTCGATCCCATGTGATCCGGCTTCCGCATCGGCGAGTTCTGAACCCTGATCCACCGGACCGTTACCACCGTCCCGGCGTCAGCCGCGGCGTTGCCGGAACTCGACCTTCATGTGCTCAGAAGTTCCGAGCCGGAAGCGGGAGGATGACGGCGCCGTATCCCTTCCCGTGCTCGAAGACAACGCGGTAGATGATGATCGCCGCCGCCTTGTCGAAGTCGACCGTGAAGACGTCGCCGCGCCGATCCTCGTACGTGATCTGCACGGTGCCGCCGTGGTCGATCTCGCCGACCGTGAGGTAGTCGCCCGTCCCCGTGGCCGTC
>JAFALP010000400.1 GCA_019234175.1 Actinomycetota bacterium
GCGGTGCGGCCCTGCGCCTTGAAGCCGCCGAGCACGGTGGCGGTCTGCGGCGTCAAGCCGACGTGGCCCATCACGGGGACACCCGCCGCCGCGATCGCCTGCGCGCGGGAGACGGACGTGCCTCCGCGCTCGAGCTTCACCCCGTCGGCGCCGCCGTCCTTCACGAGCCGGACCGCGTTTTCCACCGCCTGCTCGTCGGAGACCTCGTACGAGCCGAAGGGCATGTCGGCGATCACGAGCGGCCGCTTCGCGCCGCGCGTCACCCACTGCGTCATGAACACGATCTCGTCCAACGACACCGCGACCGTCGACTCGCGGCCGTGAACGACCATCCCCGAGGAGTCGCCGACGAGGATGACGTCGACGCCGGCTGCGTCGGCGAGCCGTCCGCTCGGCGCGTCGTAGGCCGTGACCATGACGATCTTGTCTCCGCGGCGCTTCATCTCGCGCAGCTCCGGCAACGGCAGCTTCCCGGCCGTCCAGGAGGCATAGCGCTGGGGCTTCGAGGTCTCGCTCACGACAGCTCTCCTTTCACGATGACGTTGTCGATGAGTCGCGTCGACCCGACTCGCACGGCGGCCGCGAGCACCGTCGCGCCGCCGAGCTCGAGCAGCTCGACGTACTCGGGGCTCAGTCCGTTCATCGCCGCCCGGGCCGCTGCCACCGGGTCCTCGGCTCCGACTGCGGACTGCAGCGCGCGGGGGAGGCCGAGCGCGCGCTCGCGCTCCTCGGGCGAGAGGCGCGCGTTCCGCGACGAAAGCGCGAGGCCGTCCGCATCGCGTACGGTCGGCTGCACGCGGACTTCGACGCCGATGCCGAGATCGCGGACCGCGCGCCGGACGACGACTGCCTGTTGCGCGTCCTTCTGCCCGAAGTACGCGCGCGCCGGCCGCACGAGGTTGAACAGCTTCACGCACACCGTGGCGACGCCGCGGAAGTGCCCCGGCCTCGCGGCGCCTTCAGCGCCGGTTTCCTCGACCTCGATCCAGGTGGCGAAGCCGGGCGGGTAGATCTCCTCGGCCGGCGGCGCGAAGACGACGTCCACGCCGGCCCGTTCGGCGACCTCGAGGTCGCGCGCCTCGTCGCGCGGATAGGCGGCGAGGTCCGACTGCTCCTCGAACTGCGCAGGGTTCACGAACAGCGACGCGACGACGACGTCGTTCTCCGCGCGCGCGGCCCGGAAGAGCGCGACGTGCCCCGCGTGGAATGCCCCCATGGTGGGAACGAGCCCGACCACGCCGGTGAGCTGAAGCTCGGGCGCCGAGCGAACGACCCTCACGTGACCAGCTCCAGCGTCGCATCCGCGAGCACGTCGTACAGCTGCTCCAGCTCCGGCTTCGCGTCGCGGATCGCCCCGCGGTGCGCAGCGACGGTCGGCCAGTCCCCGCGCGAGATCGGGCCGGTCAGCTCGAAGTCGTTCTCGATGGTTCGAAGCATGAGCGGCTCGAGCGCCGCGGGGGGCGCACCGGCCGACTCGAACAGCAGCGTCGCCGCGCGATGGAGCGTCACGAGGTAGTTCGACACGAAGACCGCGCCCGCGTGGTACAGCGTCCGCGCCGACTCGTCGAGCGTGAACGGGCGCAGGCCGAGCGTCTCGGCGAGCCAGACGCCGGCCGCCTGTGCGTCCTCGGTCTCCGCCGTCACCGCCGCCCACGCCCCGTCGAGCTGCTCCGGGCCGCGCGATCGCGTGAACGTCTGCAGCGGATGCATCCCGAACCTGCGCGCGTGCGGCTCGAGCGCGGCGAGCGGCGTCGCGCCGCTGACGTGCGCGATCCATGGGCCGAGGGGGAGCGCAGCCGCAACCTCGGCGATGGCCGCGTCGGGGACGCACAGGAGGACGAGCTCGGGATCGCTCGAGTCGAGGTCCACCGCGCGCTGGCGCAGCCGACCTGAGACGGCCGAGCCGACGCGCCCGCTCCCGATGACGTCGATTCGTCTGAACACTCCGCGCTCCAGCTCCGTCGTGGATGCCGGGCGAGCCCAGTGTACCGCCTGGGTAGAATGGGGCCGTGCCGATTTACGAGTACGTCTGCATGGAATGCGAGTCGCACTTCGAGGAGCTCGTCCGGGGCGACGACGCAGTGGCGTGCCCGGACTGCACGGCGACGAACGTCGTGAAGCAGTTCTCGACGTTCGCCGTCCACGGAGCGGCGAAGCAGCCGAGCTTCGGCGGCGGCGGTGGCTGCTGCGGCGGCTCGTGCGGCTGCGGCCACTAGTGCCCGAGGAGCTCACGCGCGCGGAGCGCGAGCAGCTGGAGGCGGAGCTGGCGGAGCTGGAAGGCCCGCGCCGCCAGGCGGTCGTCGCGGCCATCGCCACCGCTCGCGAGCACGGCGACCTCTCCGAGAACTTCGAGTACCACGCGGCGAAGAACGAGCAGGGGCTCCTCGAGGCGCGCATCACGAAGCTGCGCGCGCGGCTGCAGGACGCGGTCGAGGTCGACGAGTCCAAGGTCGGCGCCGGTGGCGTCGTCACCGTCGGCTCCCACGTCGAGCTGCTGCGCGACGACGGCGAGGCGATGGACGTCGTCATCTCCAGCGTCGGCGGCGTCTCACCGGAGTCGCCCGTCGGCCGCGCGCTGCTCGGGCATCGCGCCGGGGACGAGGTGGTGGTCGACGCGCCGCGCGGACAATGGCACGCGCGGATCGTCCGGGTGGGGTCGTAGACTCACGCGCCGTGAGCGCGGTTCCGGTCGAGCACGCCGACGAGCTCCAGGCCTTTGCGGCCTCCGTGGCGGGATGTACGCGCTGCCGTCTCTCGCAGGGGCGCACGCAGGTCGTCTTCGGCGCGGGCAACCCGCGCGCCGAGCTCATGTTCGTCGGCGAGGCGCCCGGCTTCCACGAGGACAAGCAGGGGCTCCCGTTCGTCGGCCAGGCGGGGAAGCTGCTGGAGAAGCTCCTCGCCGGCATTGGCCTGCAGCGCGAGGACGTCTACATCGCCAATGTCCTGAAGTGCCGGCCGCCGGGAAACCGCGATCCGCAGCCGGACGAGATCGAGGCATGCGAGAGCCATCTCTTCCGTCAGATCGAGATCATCGAGCCCACCATGGTCGCGACGCTCGGCAACTTCGCGACGAAGCTCCTCTCCGGTCGCCCGCTCGGCATCACGCGCGTGCACGGGCAAGAGCAGAAGACGACGCTCGGCGGACGCCCCGTGCTCCTGTATCCGCTGTACCACCCGGCGGCGGCGCTGTACACGCCGGCGATGCTGAAGGTGCTCGAGTCCGACTTCTCGCGCATCCCCGATCTGCTCGGGCTCGCCGTCGCG
>JAFALP010000360.1 GCA_019234175.1 Actinomycetota bacterium
GTTCGAATCCTCCCGCCCCCACTGCTTTTCTCTACGCCGGAGCGAGATCCGCAGCCAGCTCGGCGCACAGCTCCTGCGCGAGCTCCGCGAAGGCGACGGCGCACGGCGGCCGGTAGCGGTCGCGGTGCCAGGCGAGCCCGATCATCCGCCCGCGCGTCGGCACCGACTTCCACGTGAAGTGGAACGGGAGCGACGTCATCACCTCGGCGTGGTGGACGCGGGTGGGCAAGTTCCTCGCGGACATCCCGATCACGTCCGGCCAGACGTCGATCGCGTTCACGCAAGGCTCATAGGAGGGGCCGCCCGTGGGCGGTCCCTCGGTCGCTCATGCGATGGTGAAGCTGCCGCTGATCGAGTGGGGGCGGGAGGATTCGAACCTCCGTAGGCTGAGCCGACGGGTTTACAGCCCGTTCCCTTTGGCCGCTCGGGCACACCCCCGGGGCGCTCGATTGTAGCCTCATGGTGTGGCCGCCTACGACGTCGCCGTCATCGGCGCCGGGCCCGCGGGGTCGACCGCCGCGTACCGCCTCGCGCGCGCGGGCGCGCGTGTACTCATAGCGGACAAGGCGACGTTCCCGCGCGACAAGCCCTGCGGCGGCGGCGTCACCGGACGCGCGGCGCGCCTCCTGCCCTTCTCGATCGACCCGGTGGTGGAGGACGTCGTCGACCGGCTCGACTGCAGTCTTCGCTACCGGCGGCGGTTCAGCAGACGGGCCCGGGCGCCGCTCGCCTTCATGACCCAGCGCGTGCGCCTCGACCATTTCCTGCTCACGAAGGCAGGGGAGGCCGGCGCCGAGGTGCGCGAGGGGACGACCGTCGACCCGCTCGAGCTCGACGCGCGCATCGTCATCGGCGCCGACGGCTGCAACGGGACGAGCGCGAAAGAGCTCGGCCTGGGCGGCGGGATCCTGCACGGGGTCGCGCTCGAGGCGAACGTGCCGCACGAGGCGCGCTTCGCGGGGACGATGGTGGTCGACATCGCCGCCATCTTCGGCGGCTACGGCTGGGTCTTCCCGAAAAGCGACCACCTGAACGTCGGCGTCGGGGGGAACGAGAGCGAGGGGCCGAAGCTGCGCGCTGAGCTTCGCCGGCTCTGCGAGGAGCACGGGATCGACCCGGACTCGGCCACGGGGCTGCGCGGCTATCGCCTGCCCATGCGCCGCGCGGAGACGAAGCTCGCCCGCGGCACCACTGCCGTGATCGGCGACGCCGCCGGCCTCGTCGACCCGTTCTCGGGCGACGGCATGTACGAGGCGTTCCTCTCCGCAGCGCTCGTCACCGATGCGGCGCTCGACGTCCTCGCCGGGCGGGCGCAGACGCTCGAGCCGTACGAGGCCGCCGTCATCCGCCGGATCGCCCCGCTCACGAACGCCGGCTGGGGCGCGAAACGGGCATTCGAGCGGTTCCCCACCGCCGCGTACGCGCTCGCCCGGCTGCCGGTCACCTTCCACGCGCTCGAGAAGCTCCTCCGAGGCGATCTCGCCCACCCGGCGCAGGCCCGCGGCCTGGAGAAGGGCGCGCTCCGGCTCATCGGCGCGGTCGCCCGCGCCGCCGCGGCCTAGGAGCGGCCGCCCGGCGAAGCCGACCGGCCTCTTATGGTCGGCATCGCAAGCGACGCCTAAAGCCGAGCCCTCCCGCAGCCGATCCCTCGTTCGTGGATCTCAACGGCCTGCTCAGGTACGCCGTCGAGCTCGGTGCGAGCGACATCCACCTCAAGCTCGGACGGCCGCCCGTCCTCCGCCGCGACGGCGGTCTCGTCGCGATCGAGACCGGACCAATGGACGAGGCGTCGCTGAACGCGATCCTCCAGATCGTCGGCGCCCGCTCGCCGGAACGCCTGGCCGCGTTCGACACCACCGGCGACCTCGACATCGCCTATCAGGCGGAGGACCTCCCGCGCTTCCGCGTGAACGCCTACCGCCAGCGCGGCGCCACCAGCTTCGCGTTCCGCGTCATCCCCAAGCAGGTGCCGACGCTGGAGCAGCTGCAGCTGCCGCCCGTCGTGCGCACGCTCGCCGACGAGCACCGTGGCCTCGTCCTCGTCACGGGCGCCACCGGCTCGGGCAAGACGACGACGCTCGCGGCCATGATCGACCACATGAACC